>NZ_JBFROV010000020.1:0-72770 GCF_041471725.1 Vibrio sp. 10N.261.51.F12
GCTTTCATGATCTTGCCCTGCGTGCTTAATCAATCAAAAGCTTTATCCGATTTAGAGTTATTCCGTTTAAACTAAGTAAAATGGAAAACGATAATGAAAAAGTCACGCTATACAGAATCGCAGATCGTTAAAATCTTGAAGGAAGTTGAAGCTGGCTGAAAAGTATCGGATGTTTGTCGTGAATACGGTATTTCGGACGCAACGTATTATAACTGGAAGTCCAAATACGGCGGCATGGATAGCTCTGATATCAAGTGCCTAAAAGAGCTTGAAGAAGAGAATCGCCGACTAAAACAGATGTACACAGGTTTAAGCCTGGATCATTCCATTCTTAAAGACGTTATTGAAAAAAAACTGTAAAGCCATCGGTTCGTCGTGAGTTGGTCGATTATGTCAAATGTAAACATAACGTCAGCCAACGCCGAGCGTGCAGAGTTGTTGGCATTAGTGATTCAGTTTATAGATATCAGCCAGAGCTACATCGAGATGATGAGATCATTGAGGCGCTTCAAGAGGCAGTTGAACGCTATCCAGCATACGGATTTAGCAAGCCATTTAAGACTCTGAAGCGATGGGATTATAAATGGAATCATCAGCGAGCCCATTGTGTATATCTATTGTTAAATCTGAATATGCGCCAACGTGCTAAAAAGCGGCTTCCAACTCGTCATCCCATGCCGTTGTGCGTGCCAGACCATGTGAATGAATGTTGGTCTATGGATTTTATGAGTGACTCTTTACAGTGTGGAAGACGTTTTAGTACGTTTCACCTCTTAGATAGTTTTAATCGTGAAGCATTAGCCGTAGAGGTCGATTTAAGTATACCAACGGTTCGTGTACTTCAAATACTTGACCGAGTTGTCGCATGGCGTGCCTATCCTAAAAAGATATGAATGGATGATGACCCCGAATTTATCTCGATAAAGTTGGCTGAATGGGTGGAGGATAATCAGGTTGACCTGGAGTTTATCAAACTAGGAAAGCCCACTCAGAATTCATATATAGAGCGTTTTAATCGAACCTATCGCGATGCCATTTTGAATATGTACATCTTTAAAACGCTGAATGAAGTCCGTGAATTAACAGAAATATGGATAAAAGAGTACAACCATGAGCGACCACATGACTCACCGGGAGATCTTACTCCTTGGGAGTATTTGGCAAAATCGCAACAAAGGAAAGGCTCTAATTTCGAGTGCCACTAATTAAGGGATGTTTACATTTACAAAACGCTGTTTTTCAGGCAAAAAAAAGAGCCGCTAAAAAGCGGCCCTTATTCAACAAATTTTGCTAAGTGTTAACTTATGCGTCTTTGCCGTAAACGTTGTTCTCTTGCTCTTGTACACGGATGAACGTGGTACGCTTCGTTAGCTCTTTAAGCTTTGCTGCGCCTACGTATGTACAAGTTGAACGTACACCACCAAGGATGTCTGAAATCGTATCGTTCACGTCACCACGGTAAGGAAGAAGGACTGTTTTGCCTTCTGCTGCGCGGTATTTAGCAACGCCACCTGAGTGCTTCGCCATTGCGCTTTCTGAAGACATGCCGTAGAACTTCATGAACGTCTTACCGTCTTTTTCAATGACATCGCCACCAGATTGTTCGTGGCCAGCAAGCATACCGCCAAGCATGACGAAATCTGCACCGCCACCAAACGCTTTAGCAACGTCACCAGCACAAGCACAACCGCCGTCACCAATGATCATACCGCCAAGGCCATGAGCTGCGTCTGCACACTCAATGATGGCAGAAAGTTGTGGGTAGCCTACGCCTGTTTTAACACGTGTCGTACACACTGAACCAGGGCCGATACCTACTTTAACAATGTCCGCACCAGCAAGAATAAGCTCTTCACACATATCACCAGTAACAACATTACCTGCAGAGATCGTCATCGTTGGGAATTCAGCACGTACACGTTGAACGTACTCAACAAGGTGCTCTGAATACCCGTTTGCGATATCAATACAAATAAACTCAAGGTCGTCGCTTAACGCCAAGATAGCTTTTGTTTTTTCAAACTCGCGGTCAGACGTACCAGTAGAAACAAATACTTTGTTCAATGTTTCTTTATCAGCGCCTTTTACGAATTCAGCCCACTGCTCAACACTGTAATGCTTGTGCATTGCCGTCATAACGCCGTGTTTCGCTAACTCAGTCGCCATTTCAAAGCTACCAACTGAATCCATATTTGCTGCAATGACAGGAGTACCTGACCATTGACGACCACTATGCTTGAATGTAAAATCGCGGGTTAAATTTACTTGAGAACGACTTTTTAGTGTTGAACGCTTAGGGCGAAACAGTACATCTTTAAAGCCTAACTTAAGTTCTTGTTCGATACGCATTGTATTTATTCCTTGATTTGTTAGTAAATGTTCCAGTGGGCATATCACTTACATAACTAAGCATAGTGCGTGGCAAAACGTTGGCAGACGGTTTACCTTTCTTCGGACACAAAAAAACCGGAGCGTTGGCAGACGCTCCGGTTTTCAGCATTATAGGTTGGGAAATAAATCTTACAAGACTGATTTTTCAAATTTATTTGTGATACTATTTCGAACATCTGCAAATCTGCTCAATTCTAAGTGCTTATTCTTTAAGCTAAAACATTATTAACTTATTGTTTATTAAATTAATAATGTTGATTAAACACGACATGCCTTATCCCAACACCAGCGCTCAACTTGGACAAGAAATAACCAAGCAAACGATTCTCTAAGAAAAAACCGCCAGGCAGTCGTTCAAAAAACGACCAATAATGCTATTTCGCAATGATTGTTAGCGCACAAATCTGTAAATATTTCGTTCAAAATACCCATTTTGATGTTGAAACACTCTATCCATTGACACTGCCATTAAAAACTCTGAGTCTCCATCATCTGTTATAACTATTCGCGACTTCCCTTAAGTATGGAAGTAAATCACTGGCCAGCATACCAACCTCGCCTCGCTCTTCTGCACACTGATCAGCAGCAATACTATGAACTAAGCTCCCTAGGACCGCGGCTTGATATGGCGAATAGCCCTGAGCAAGTAAGCCAGTAATGACCCCAGCGAGGACATCGCCCATACCTCCTGTTGCCATTCCAGGGTTACCAGCATGGCAAACAACGGTATTGTTACCATCACAGACTAACGTCCCTGCACCTTTTAGGACAATGATACCGCCGAAACGATCTACCAATTGATTCGCCGCGAGATATCGATTTTCTTCGATAGTTGCAACCGATACGCCCAATAAACTGGCCGCTTCACCAGGGTGTGGCGTAAGAATACGTGCTGATGATGACAAATTTGATGTCTTGCGGGCTAACCAATATAGCGCATCAGCATCTAACACCCGCGCGATATTGTGCGTATCGAAATATAACTCAGCTTCTGAGAACCGCTTTTCCCCCCATTGATTCCGTCCTAGCCCAACACCCACACAAGCAACCGTTCCCCAAGATAAATGACGATGATCCCACTCAACAATCATGGCCTCGGGCAATAGAGAACGAAGGGGGGTTAGGCTGTCTGTATGACAAACGGTTGTTACAAGCCCCGCTCCTACCCTAAATGCAGCAGCAGAGGCAAGATAGGCTGCACCACTCATACCGCTGTCGCCACCAATCACCACGACTTTCCCTTGATTACCTTTGTGTGCGTCTCTCTTTCTTGATCGAATCTGTGACATCCACTGGTTGTTCGACAATTGAGCAAGCGGTGCGATAACACGCCTAAATTCATCCTGAATGCCCAAGCCAGCAAACACGAGTTGCCCAACATATTGTCGTGCATTACCCGTGACGAGCCCTGACTTAACGCCAATATACGTTACGGTGTGAGATGCAATAATAGCCTTACCAAAGACGTGCCCTGTATCGGCATCGAGACCCGAAGGAACGTCAATAGAGACAACAGGCAGATTTGACTGATTAATACGGTCAATTACATGAGAGTGATAAGCACGCGCAGGGCCGGATAGACCGGTGCCTAATATCGCATCGACAACAACATTTATTGAATCAGGTACGAGATTGGTTGGTGACGTAATGGTACCACCAAGATTCAGGAAGTGATTTTTGGCGTGTAAAGCATCGCCACTCAGTAATTCAGTACTGCCAACTTGCCACAACGTCACCGAGATGTTCGCCTGCAAGGCCAGCGCAGCCGTGATATAACCATCACCGCCGTTACTTCCTTTACCACAACAGATCAGAATATGATTGAGAGAGGGGTATGTATCCATTAGGTAATCGAAAACCGATTGCCCAGCGCGTTCCATTAAAGTAGAAAGTTCGATATTCAGGTGCGATGCAACCACCTTCTCGCCTTGCCTGACCGACTCGGTACTATAAAGCTCACAAGGTAAGGTATGCGTATAATTACACTGCTTCATCATTAACCCTCACCTTGTCGTAAGTATTGATAGGTCGTCAGTATTAATGGATAGAGCGTTTCGAACTCTTAATGTAAACCGTTCTATCTAAAACTGCGGCCAAAAGATATGAAATGCAAAACGGATGACAATAGCAGCTATAACCAAGGAAACACCCAGTCTGTAGCGCTTATATTCCGTTACGTTCATCGGTACTCGCTTATAAAACATGGTTATAACACCTTTCCAGTCCTGACTACGACGGCCATACTGAACCATACCCGTTAAAATAAACATGATACCGACTAAGAGCAGTCCTTTTTCCGCCAAATATAAACTCGTTTCCATTCGTCCCACTCTCCCTAATGCTTGTAGTAGCCAACAATTATACTGACTCAGTGTAGGAGGTTCTTAGGATGAAAGCTGTAGGACTATAGTCTAACGTCTTCAAAGCCATTAAGTCCTTGGCGATATCGCGCCAGTCATCAATTTCGCTAATGAGGTGTTTTTTTTGTTTCTCTGTTAATGTATTGAGAGACTTAGCGATGTATTTCGCTGCTGTCTGGCGATTACTAAGAACTTTGGCAGTCAAAGCTTCCGAGTAGTAGCTGTCAGGTGAATTCATAAAACGTTGAAACTCAGGTTGAAAGTAAGCAAGATCGTTTCTTCTGAGCAGCAACTGCTTGATGTATCTTTGCATATTTTCTCGATGCATTTGCCAGTCAACCGCTGTTATTTCCATGCTTTCTGACCATTCAATTGCCAACAAATGATGTTCGGGTGTGACTTCCCCATACCAACGCTCAAAACTACTTTCGATCCGCTCTTGATACATCTGGCGAATGGATGCCCCATCTAATCCTTGATATTTCTCCAATAACTTTTTGTCTTGTTTCGCAAGGTTTTTCACCAACTCATTGACCTGTTGGTCGTTCAATTGCTGAGTCAACGCATAGAGATCGGGGGTCATTCGCTCTACCAATCGTTGGCTGTGCTGCCTGACCTCCCTCATTTGCTCTAAAACAAATGCTTGCGACGCTTGATTAGGGTCTTGCTGTCGAATTGTATCTAATTGGCGAAGATAGGAAGGCAATTCTTCTTGACGGTGCCAGTCACTTAACACTTCTATTCTTTCACTCAAGATCTCTTCTTGCCCGCCAGTCAAGGTGACATAATCGTCGATATATTCAACAATGATCCAATCCAAATTACTGTAGAGAAATTTTGTGCCACAACCCACTAGCGTGACTAGTGCGAATACCGCTGCGACACTATTTCTCAGCATAGTGTTATTCATGACCAACATCCCTTCCCTTAGTACTATGTAATCATTAGTATCCATTCCTAGTTAAGGATAGATGAAATGTGAAGCACGACAATATGGCTGTGCATTTGGTTAGTGACTTTGTGAATACTGAATTGACGGGAAGCTAGTTTATGGAAAACTCAGTCAATCGCACAAGCACGCAATGCACTCACGTTTATATTGAGCGCTTCAAATTTGCGCCGTTTTATTTGCCAACAAGTTCAACCATTCTGTGAGAATTCACACTGTAAATCATTACAAACAAAGGGCTAAATAGCACTTTAGTTTAGTGCGAGCAGGTTCATTTTTATCCAATCTGGCTGAACATTTATATTGCGCCTGCTTTTTTATATGAAACTTAACTAATTTTTTTGCCAATACCCTGTTATTAAACTATTTTTATCAGTGATGTACCGTAATACACATTTTAAGGATAAAGGACGTCATTATGAGAATAACAGTGGTAGCAGCCGCAATACTAAGTGCCTTGACCGTACCACAGGTCACGGCGGATGAAGGGTTTTACTTAGGTGGCCGTTTAGGTGGTTCACAACTTTCCGACGCTTGTAATATAGCAGGCGCAGATTGTACAGACAGCGGCTTTAGTGCCGGTTTCTTTGGCGGATACGATTGGAATGATTATATCGCTTTAGAATTTGCATACGACTGGTTAGGCAATTACAAAACATCATTTGTAGATAACGGCATCGGTTACACACAAGATTCGGGCCTGAGTGCCGCGACGCTAGCGCCGAAGTTTTCGTATCCTTTCACTGAGGATTGGTCTGTTTTTGGTAAGATTGGTGCGGCCTACACCACCTATGGTGATCGAAAAACTACAGCGCTTATGGGTGGGGTTGGGGTTGAGTATGATTTTGCCACTGCATGGTCGGGTCGACTCGAATATCAACGAATTAACGATGCAAAAGACGATTGGTTTAACACTGACGTTGATACATTATGGCTTGGTATTTCCTACTCATTTGGTAACGCAGCGGCCGCTGCAACGGCCGCTGCCGCCGCAGCCGCTACAACACAAGTGGAGCCGGCGCCAACCGAAACTGTGGCAGCAGCGGTTGTCATGACCAAGACATTTGAACAAGCCTCTGGACAAGAGAATTTTGGCTTTAACAGCACCTCACTTGATGAAGAGCGTTTATCTGATTTCGAACCATTGGTCGTACTTATGACCGATCACCCTGAATCAAGTGTTGAAATTGTTGGATATACGGATTCATCTGGCCCAGAAGAAGTCAATCAGCGAATATCTGAGGAGCGTGCAGAGTCTATCGCTGCTTATCTCGAGTCTAAAGGTATCGAGCGTTCAAGAATGACGGTCAGCGGTATGGGTGAATCAAATCCTATTGCTGATAATTCAACATCAGAAGGACGAGCGCAAAATAGACGTGTAGAGCTCACTGTTCCTGAATTTGAGTACACAGTCGAAGAAATGCAAAAGTAAAGTCATACAGTACAGAAGATTAATTGCATCTCAACCAAATGCCAGTCCGATTAGACTGGCATTTTTTTAATATGCAACAAGATAAATGGTTATGCGCAAAATGCTGATACCTCGTGTAAATATCAACGAATTAGTCATGTTTAAAGGTAGGTTCTCGCAATCCAAACTAGAATAACAATTAACGTTAACATTAACTTAGCACGCTTTAATTGGATCATATATGAACTCAAACAATAATAGAGCAGTCAACTCAATCGTAGGCGCGTTGGTTGCTGATGCCGCATCTATGGGGTTTCATTGGTTATACGACCAAGTCACGATTAAAACACTATCAAACGGAACACCTGAGTTCCATGCGCCAAACGCTAAGGATTACATTGACCGGGGATACTTTGCGCACACAAACAAGAGACCTGGTGACGTGTCTCAATATGGCGCGCAACTTGTCTCGATGATAGATGCGATTGCGGATAACGGAAATTACGAGGAGAAGTCGTATATTGATAGCTTTCGTCAATGGTTCGATTTTGGCGGTTTTTGGGACGGCTATATAGATAAACCAACGAGACAAACTCTCCTCAATCTCCACCATCTTGAAATTAAGAACGCCCCACTTACCGCTTGTGGTGCTGATGACAAGCAAAACCCAGCGCTATCTAAACTTCCAGCACTCGTCGCGAAACATTACCTGGACCCTAATTTACTGACGCTCGCCGAATCCGCAATACGAGTCACTAACAATAATGCTGATGCTGTTGATTATGGCCTTGCCGCTACCGCCATTTTAAAAGCCGCTATTGAAGGCAAGACACCTGTCGAATGTGTCCAGAGTGCGAAGAATTTGTCGGCGGTGGTTGACGAAGCAATTTCAACCGCTGAGGAGATGGTACTGCAACCATCAACTGTGGTTGCGGAAACGCTTGGGATGCACTGCAGCCTAGAAGCCGCATTTCCAGTCACGTTGCACCTATTACTCAACGCACATAGTTATGAAGCCACGATCCGGGAAAACATACTTTGTGGTGGCGATAGTTGTGGTCGCGCCATTTTATTAGGCGCAACGTTGGGCGCTTGTTATCAAAGCAAGCAGCAAGATATTCCTAGAGCCTGGGAAGGCCGTGTCATGTTCCCTAAATCGCTGCTCGCTTATTATCAACTACTGTATGTTAATCCATAGCCTCGTCGTGATGTAGCGTTTTATTCCTATCTACCGCATCATGCGACTTTGAACTTGTAACGACCAAGCTCAAACTTAGGCGAGTTCAAAGTCGATGACATACAACTGCTTTTCTCCAGGATAAATCTCCTCGATGACCTCTTTTAATTGAGGAAGCGTCATGTTTTCTTGTTCAGCATGAAGGTCATTGATTTCGTCAAAGTCGATGGCCTTTACCGACAACACCTTGACGTGACAAAACTCTCGCCCATCCTCGAAAGTCGAAACCGGCACAACGTTGCCAATCTCATAATCTTTCTCAGACGCATCTCTAATCGTTATTGTCTTGGTCTGAGCAAGAATATCGGTTTCAAATCGCTCAAAAAATGTCATTGTTTTTAACATGAATACTTTCCTGATACACACTCCAATGGGAGTTGTCGTTAAATAAATTTGATACTGTACACCAATCAAATTAGATGTCGGCGTACTGGAACCTTTTGTACTTAAGCTCTACTGCGCCCAGCCTTTACAACATTTAGCCTTTACAGCACTTAGTCTTTACAACATTTAGTCTGTACAGTACTTAGTCTTTGCCATTCTTAGTGCCTGCTCTATTAAGTCTTCTGTATGGAACTGCAAATCTAATTAATTAAACTCACCGTGCTACCGAGCCTTGATGCGTGAACATCCAATCGTAATGGCATTTGTTCTTTTAACTCAGAAACATGCGAAATGATACCAATGGTTCTTCCTGACTGTTGTAATTCAATCAATGTTTGAATCGCCAGGTCAAGTGATTCGGGGTCAAGGCTACCAAACCCTTCATCGATGAACAGCGTGTCCAATCGTATACCGCCACTGTAGGATTGAACCACATCCGACAATCCTAACGCGAGCGACAGCGCGGCCATGAAAGATTCTCCTCCGGACAAGGTCGCCACGTCTCGCCATTTGCCCGTATAAGCGTCTTCGACGATCAAATCTAAACCCGAGCCTGCATTGCCTTTGCTGCGAACTTCTTTACGTTTTAAGTCATAACGTCCTTTGCTCATTAACCTTAAGCGTTGAGAAGCTTGAATCAATACATCGTCTAAAAGAACGCCCAAAACAAAACGGTGTAAGCTCACCTTACTGCCTGTCCGACCGTTGGCAACATCACTGAGTGTGCCTACGACTTTGTACTCTTTGTCCAAGGCATCGTTTTGAGTATAGAGTGTGGTTAGAATGTGTTTTACTTTTGTCAGGTTATCTAATTTTGACTGTGCGCTTTGCAGCGATACTAGCAATGATTGGTATCTCAATTCAGTCTGAGTCACTCGCGCTGTAAACAACAGTAAATCGGGGCGAACGATTCCATTTAACTCATTAGACAATAAAGCCTGCCTTTCCGTCAGCTGCGTTGTGATGCGTTCATATTGACGAATATCATTCTCTAGTTGGCCAACCGAGGCACTTAACATCAAAGCATCATTAAATGCAGCTTCATTGATAATATCGCTCGCCTCCAACGACTCATCCCAGTGTTGCTGAGCAGCTTGTTGGTCTTTTTGTAACTGTATACTTTGCGTCGTCAAGGACTCAAAATGGGCTGAATAGCGAGTCACCAATTCTGCCGATTCTACCGCTTGCTTTTTGGTGCGTTCAATTAAGTGATCTAGCTGCGCTTTTTCCAATTCAACGGCTTGTCTTCTCGTAGTTAACTCCGCCAACGTTTTATAAGGTGATTGGTTTTGTGATTCTAGTTCTTGCACCACTGCCGATAGGCCGCTGAGCGAACTCACGAGCTTTTCTGCTTGCGCAGTTTGTTGTTTGACACGAGTTTCCGCGTCAATATGGTTTTGTTTCGCGACGTCAACTTGTGCATTTAATGCGCTGAGATCAATGGTCTGTAATGCTTTGATTTCATTAGAAAGTGCCAGTAGATCGCTCGAAACTTGATCTCGAATTTGGGTGACGGAATCAATGTTGATTGAAAGTGTGTGGCTCACTTCATTTTTCCGTTGCTCAAGCTGTGACACGCTATCGGCGACTCGGTTAGCATCGATAACTAGACCATCAAGTTGCGTTTTTGCGGTTGATTCCTGAACACGGTAGTCTTCGACCAACTCTACCGTCACTTCAGCTCCAATAGGTGCTGCCGGATTAGGGTGTGCTTCACTTCCACAAACCGGACAAGGCTTGCCCTGCTCTAGTGATTTAGACAATAAATAAGCTTGGCCAGAGTGCCAATCCACCTCAGCCTGAATTCGTTGTTGTTGGAGGATATGGTAATGTTGCTTGGCAGAGGCTAGCTGTGTCTCTATCTCTTTTTTTCGAACTCCACCCGCGATTGTTTGCTCGATTAGCTTCGTGAGTTGTCCAATCAATTCATTTTTAGCTTGTAGCGCCTCAAGTGCGAGTTGTTTTTCCTTCACCATGGCCACTGAGCGCTCAGATTCGAGTAATTTCTCTTTACTCTGTTCGTAGCGAATCAAGTTGGTGGCGACGGCTTGCTTACTTTTTTCAACGTCAGTTTTTAAATTGGTCACTGCCAAAGAAGTATTGTTAAGTTCTGTACGTTGTAATTCAAGTTGCTGAACATTCACGACATAACCTTTTATCCGGTAAAGCTCTTCATCCAATGTCCGTGTAAAGTTATGTTGCTGTTGCGCTTTCTCTAACGCTCTGTTCGCCGCATCGCTTGACGCTTTTGCTTTCTCTATTTTTCCGGCTCCAATATGTAACCGCTGCTCCATTTCAACGGTGTCTGCTGTTAATTTATTTTTCTGTATATACGCAGGTTGTAACTTAACGGCAGATTGAAATGCAGCCAGTTGAATACGGTTGGTGTCATCAATAGGACGATTCGCCTGATGAGACAATGTTGACCTAGCAACCTCATCCAACTCGTTAAACTTTCTTTCTTGAAGCGTGGCTAGTTCTGCTTGTTTTCTCGCCTCGATTAACGCCCTATCTGATTGATTAAGGTCGGTTTTAAACGAATTAACCTCTGGTAATAACACATCTTCTTGGGCTTTTAGTTGCTGTTCCGATTCAAGCCCTGCAACCTCAAGAGCGCCTTTGATTTGGTTATCAAACTCGTCTTTAGCTTTGCGAATGCCAGCGGCTTTTTCTAATAGGGTACGTTCTATATTACTGTATATATGCGTTTGAAATAGCTGGCCAAAGATGAGTTCACGCTCTTTTGAGCTTGCGGTAAGCAGCTCTCGAAACTTTCCTTGCGGGAGTACCATTACTTGCCGAAATTGTTTCACATCCAACCCTACAAGCTCTTGAATCGCAACCGCTACTTGTTTTGGTTTGTTGGCAATTAAACTTTGGTCAGATACCTTCGTGAGCACCGCGGCATGCGTGCGCTTCGTTGTTCCTTCACCGCGCTGCTTTGGCACTTCTTGGTCAGGGCTGCGTTCAATTCGATATTGCTCGCCAGACAACTCAAAATCGAATGTCACCGATGTCAGCATCGTTGCACTTGCATAATCACAACGCATTTGATCGCCCGTTCTCTCACTTCCTGTTGTTTCTCCATACAGGGCGTAACAAATTGCATCAAGGATTGAACTTTTCCCTGATCCTGTCGGTCCATTAATGAGAAAGAGTGGAGAATGCCCTAGCAACGCAAAATCGATCACTTCGGTCTTAGCAAACGGTCCGAAAGCAGATAAGGTTAATTTTATTGGTTTCAATGTCGCTATTCCTTGTTGCTTTTCGTTAACGAACTAACGATGTCAGTGATCATTTCTTCTTGCTCAGTACTCAACGTATTGCCTTGAACTTCTTGGAAAAAGTCTTTGAACATATCAAACTCTGAATGCGCCAATCTAGCTTGAGCTAACTCTCTATCAACACCAATCAGCATTCCGGGCTTTTCCAGATGCAATACATTGGGGTACACATCCCGAAGTTTGGCCATTGGGTCCAAAATAGCGTGTTTATCCATTAAACGAACTAACAGATAATCTTCACTATGGGTGTCCTCTTTTCCCTTTTCTAACAGCTCCAACATCTCTCCTTCCAATATGCGCATATTATGAGGCGAGATTAGTGGAATCGCAGTCGTTGATACTAATCCATTAGAATCAAACTCAACCAGCGTCATGCTTTTATTATGGTATTGTTCGGAAAACGAGTACTTCATGATCGAGCCGGAGTAACGAATATGTGGCGCTCCGCGTTGTTGTGCTTGATGTAGATGCCCTAAAGCAACGTAATCAAAATGACTAAAGTGAGAATAACTGACCCGGTCAGCACCACCAATTGACAACGTTCTTTCAGACTCTGACGGTTCTGCTCCATCAATAAAACAGTGACTAATTAAAACATTGTTTTTTGATGTGTCCATGACAAGGTCTAGTTGCTCAGCCATAATTCGGTGAGCGTCATCATGATTAGCTGCAGGAACATCGTAGAAATGGCGAACATGCTCAGGGTCACTATAAGGCATGCCGTAGAAATTAATTTGCGTATTGTCAGCGCTAGAAATAACAATTGGCTGAGTCATCTGTTCAAGGCTACTGATAATGTGAAGGCCGGACTGATCAAACTGACGCGCACCAAAGCCTAGGCGTTTCGCACCGTCATGGTTACCCGATATCATGATGACAGGGACGCCAAGCTCTTGAATCACTTTAGTCAGAAATTTATCTAGTACTTCAATAGCGTTTGTCGGAGGGACGGAGCGATCATAAATGTCGCCAGCAATAATCAACGCGTCAATGTGATGTTCAGTGAGATATTGCTCAATTTGCTCTAAAACGACGCGTTGGTCGTCCAATAAAGAGACGTTGTGAAATTGTCTGCCTAAATGCCAGTCTGAGGTATGGATAAATTTCATACGGTTCAATTCGTTACCTTGTTAATACATGTACAAGGTTAGTATATAACGTTCAAGGAACAGTTGGCAGCGATAGATCAATCACATGAAAGTGTGGCTGAAGCCCTTTTGAAATAGCAAAATATTGTCATTATGTCTGGTGATTTATTTATGCTCTATATGAGGAAAAATCAAACAAAAACACGCGCCACCTAATTCACTGTCACAAACTTTAACTCGCCCGTTGTGCCGAAGCATGATGTGCTTAACGATAGCAAGCCCTAAACCGTAGCCGCCTGATGTTCTATCCCGTGATTTATCCACTCGATAAAAAGGTTCAAACAACCCTTCCCAATGTTCTTTCGGTACACCGCAGCCATCATCTTGTACTTGGATAACGGTACTATCTTCACAGGACAATACGTTTATCTCAATACGTTCTTTGGCATAGCGTTTTGCATTACTAAGTAAATTGACAATCATTCGACATAAAAGAAAAGGATCAATGTTCGCTATTTGTGGAGAATCACCTGCCTGTATAAAGAAATCAACTCCGACATCTTTTTGCCATTTGTCATGGTGATTTTCTAGCCACGTAACCACATCGACCGTTTCTAAATGTACAGCAGCATCAGGTCGCTCGACTCTCGCGTAATAAAGCAGTTCATCCACCAGCGTCGCCATATCTTCCGTATCTTCAACGATGCTTTGTATCTGCTTTTTCTGCTCGGGTAAGGTGACTTGCTCAAGTAGCACCTCACTCTGCCACTGAATTTTGAAAATTGGCGTTCTTAATTCATGGGCAACCGCATTGGTTAACGACTTATTACTCACCATCAAGTTAGCAATCTCGTCTGCCATTTTATTGAACGTTCGGTTCAGTTTTCCTAGTTTAATCCAATGTCGTTCGGAAGCTCTGGCTTGAAAGTTACCGCTTGCAAAATCGTTGGCCGTTCGTTCTAACTCTCGAAGTCTACGACTCAAAAACCAAATAAATCCAAAGCTGAACACTACGAAACTGGCTAAAAAGAAGAGCCACACCACTTGGTCCGCAAATTCAATCGCTTTGACCAGTTCCGAGTCTGGATCATCATACATGGTAAAGAAGTGGTCACTATTATCAAATTTCAACCAAAATTGACCGGAATCGCCAAGCAGATAAGTCGGTTGATCATCACGATTAAAATATTGAGCGACATCATCAGGCAACTCAGACATCGGTACTTCATCGAGTAATCGATGGGTCTTTTGGGTGAATATTTGCAGAAGCTCGGTAGCATCTTGATTACTTTCGCTGACGGAGACATGATTCAAGATGTCACGAAACGCCTCAGCTTGTAAGTTCGCATCAACAAGGTCCGGATCAGACTTACCATAGATTAGATGCTCATACCCTACAATGCTCGCCGCAAACAATAAGATAAGGCCAATTAAAGATTCAACAAATATTCGCCACATTGATCATACAACCTTAATCTTGCCAGCCATCAGAGACAAAGAGGTAGCCTTTACCACGAACGGTAATCACACCCTTGGGGTTAGTCGCGTCATCGAAAAGTTTTTTACGTAGGGTCACAATTCTATTATCGATAGTGCGATCGATACCGTCATAATCAATGCCACGTAACGTCTTGGTTAAGAAATCTCTCGATAAGGTTTCACCCGGCGAAGAAGCCAGCAACCAAAGTAAATCAAATTCACTATCGGTCAGTGATACGTCAATGTCTTTGTATTTGCAACTGCGGCTCAATTGACTAATGACGAGTTGACCATACATCAGCGAGTGACCTGTTTTATTGACGTTATCTCCCACAGATTGACGAAGTAAGTTTCGGATTCGTGCGAGTAGGACTCTTGGTTTAATAGGCTTAGAGACAAAATCATTTGCACCGGTTTCTAATGCCGCCACATGATCAAAGTCATCGTCACTGGCGGTGAGCATCAATATTTTTCCGAAATAACTGTCCCGTACAGCACGGCAGATCGATAGGCCATCTTGCCCAGGCAACATAAGATCTAATATGATCAGATCCGGTTCAAATTCTTGTATGACATCTTGAGCAAGATTTCCATCGACGACACTACGAACGCGGAAGCCTTGAGTTTTGAAGTAATCCGCTAGCATTTCATTCAATTTAACGTCATCTTCAACAATTAATAGTTTCTGGCTGTCCATCATCCCATCCGTAATATCAATAATATTACGCGCCACCATACATAAATTTACATAGTTACTCAAACACGTATAAATAATATTACATTTTTAGTAAGGCATTACACATTTATAAAGTAACGACGGCCTTAAGTAGATTTAGTCTCTAAATTCCAAAGAGTTACGAATATAACTATTATCTATAGATGGATTTTGGGTCTTCCCTTTGTAGCTGGCAACACCCCAAAGTAAGCAATTGTCTACCTGAGAATACAAAGCCATACACAAAAACGCCTCGTAGATTATCTACGAGGCGTTTTGATCAAAACAGATTAAGTGTTAATAAGCGGTTAACTTAATCATCATCTAACGGGGTTAATTTCGTGCTCCCACCCCTTACCTTCTCTCTACGTCTTTGAATTATTGCGTAAAAGCCTGGAATAAGTAGCGTACCAGCCAACAACACACAAAGCAGTCCACCTATAAGGGAAACACCCAAGGAGTTCTGACTCACATGGCCAGCTCCTGAAGCGAACACCAAAGGTACTATCCCCAAAATAAATGACCAAGACGTCATGTTCACCGCTCGGAAACGCAGTATTCCACCACGGACCGCCGCATCATCGATTGGTACATCTTTGTCTTCTCGTTCATTTTTTGCGAATTCTACAATCAGAATGGCATTTTTTGCTGCGAGGGCGATTAGTAGTACGAGACCTATTTGTGCATAAAGGTTTAACGGCATACCAGCTAGGGTCAACGCTATAAACGAGCCCAATGTCGCCACTGGTACCACAAGTATAATCGCCAGCGGAATTGACCAACTCTCATACTGAGCAACCATGAACAGGTAGATAAAGATCAGTGCCAACGCAAATGCATAAATCGCTTGGTTGCCAGCTAAAATCTCCTGATACGCCATACCGGTCCATTCATGCTGGTACCCCATAGGAAGAACATTGGCAGCGACACGCTCCATTGCGACCAGTGCGTCTCCACTTGAATACCCTTCTGCAGGCTGACCTTGAATCACCGCACTTCGGTACATGTTGTAACGCCATGCAACGTCTGGCTCGAACACCGTCTCATAATTAACTAGCGTACTGAGCGGGATCATCTCTCCCTTATCAGAGCGAACATGGAACAACTGTAAGTCATCCATACTACTACGATATTCAGCATCCGCTTGCAATGTCACTCGGAAGTTCTTACCGAACATAGTAAAGTCGTTCACATAGAGCGAGCCTAAGTTACCCTGTAGCGTTTGAAATATTGATGATAAAGGGATGCCCAGTTGCTGTGCTTTCTCTCTATCAATATCTACATGATAATGGGGAACGTTGGCACGGAAGGTACTAAAGGTGTAAGCAATCTCGGGTTGTTTATTGGCCTCTTGAATGACTTCTTGCATGACGTTCGCTAAGTCAGTACGGCTTCGCCCTAACGTGTCTTCAAGTACAAATTCAAAGCCTGACGCCGCCCCCATTCCTGGAACCGCAGGTGGCCCCATAGCAAAGACGACCGCTCCCGGGATCTGTTGCGCTGATTTGCCGTTAATACGGGCAGCAATAGCATTCGCAGAATGGTCACCATCAAGGTTAATTCGCTCATCCCAGCTTTTGAGTTTAATGAACATAGACGCACCGTTCGAGGCAGCAGCGCCTGTCATAAATGCGTAGCCATTGGCGACGGTAACACCATCAATTCCTGGCTCTTGCTCGACCAATTCCATCAGCTCTGATGTAGTTTCTGTCGTCCTAGACAAAGAAGCAGAGTCTGGCAGCTGAACATTAACCAGCAAGATACCTTTATCTTCCTGTGGAACGAAAGCTGTTGACGTTGATTTTGCCAAGAACGTAACCGCCGCTATCGCCACAACGAAGAACCCAATCAGCAAGATAGCTTTCTTAACTAGGAAGCCAGCCATTTTCCCATACTTCAAGGTAATACGGTCCAGTCCCTTATTAAAGGTTTGGAACCAACGCGCAGTATTACCACCACCCTGCTTTAACACCAGTGAACATAATGCAGGTGACAAGGTCAATGCGTTAATCGATGAAATAATAACGGAAATACAAATCGTTAATGCGAACTGGCGATACATAATCCCGGTGATACCTGGAAGCAAGGTAACCGGAATAAACACCGCTAATAATACTAATGTAGACGTAACAATGGGACCGGTTACTTCTTTCATCGCCATCAGTGTTGCTTTACGCGGTGATAGGCTCGGATCACGCTTCATAATCGTGTCGACGTTTTCAATCACCAAAATGGCGTCATCAACCACAATACCAATCGCCAAAATCAAACCAAACAAGGTCACCGTATTAATGGTAAAACCTGTCATGTTCATGATGGCGAACGTACCAATTAATGAAACCGGTATTGCGACAACAGGAATTAAGGTTGCCCTTGCACTGCCTAAGAATAGATACGTTACAGCGATAACAAGCAAGATTGCCTGAATCAAGGTCACCACTACCCCTTTAATCGACTCAGCCACGAATAACGTTGTGTCATAGCTGGTTTCATACGACATACCCTCAGGGAAGTTAACGCTCAACCTCTCAAGCATATCCATCACGGCTTTACCACTTTCTAACGCATTCGCGTCAGATTGCAGTGACAACGTCACGATAGACGCATCTTGACCTCTGAACTCTCCCGTCCCGTCGTAAAACTTTTTACCCAATTCAACACGTGCTACGTCTTTAAGGTAAACCGACGAACCGTCTGTATTAGCGCGAAGAACCACATTTTCGAACTCATTAACGCTTTCTAAACGACCTTTCGTTACTAAGTTAAATTGCACTTCCTGAGGATCCGCATAAGGTGCAGCACCCACACGACCCGCCGCTACCTGAACGTTTTGTTCAGCAAGCGCTGAATAGACATCCGACGTTGTCATTTTGAGGTTGGCAAGCTTATCTGGGTCAAGCCAGACACGCATTGAGTATTCACCACCACCAATAACGCCGACTTCACTGATTCCCTTAACACGTGCCAGCTGATCCTTGATGTTCAAGTTCACGTAGTTAATCAGGAATTTGTCGTCGTAAGTGCCATCGGGAGAGTAAAAGTTCAATACCATGAGCAGGTCAGGCGATCGTTTCTTAACCGTCACACCCACCATGCGAACTTCTTGTGGAAGTTTCGATTCGATTTGCGATACACGGTTCTGAACATTGACCTGAGCCATATCTGGGTCAGTGCCGATATCAAAGGTGACATTCAATGAATACGAACCGTCATTGGCACTTTTTGAAGACATATAAATCATATCTTCAACACCATTGACTGATGTTTCTATTGGGTCAGCAATGGCCTCTTCAACGACTTCTGCACTTGCCCCCGTGTAGTACGCGGTCACACTGACAGAAGGAGGACTAATTTTGGGATACTCAGCAACAGGGAGAGCGGTTAAAGAGATAGCCCCTGCTAGCGTCAGTATAATGGATATAACCAAAGCGAACTTTGGTCTTTGAATAAAGAAACGACTTAACATTTAGGCACCTTGTTCTGCAGCGTCCGGTTGTTCAACTCGTACCGGAACTCCATTCCTAACACGCTGTAACCCTTGTGTAATGACGACATCACTCGAGCTCAAACCCGCTTTGATGATCACGCCAGTATCGACTTGTGGCCCTAACGCTACGTTACGGCGCTCGGCCACATCCCCGGCGGTCATGATCATCACAAAGTCACCTTCAAGATCAGTTTGTACCGATCGTCTTGGTACGGTGACAACTTCTATTGGCTGTTTTTCCATTAACTCAATACGAACATGTTGACCTGGAAGCAAGCGTTGATTTGGGTTATCGACTACTGCACGCATCGCTAACGTACCAGTATTGAGATTAATGCGGTTACCCAAGAAATCTAATGTACCTTGGTGGTCAAACACTCGACCATCTTCAAGGATAATATTGACCGCTACCCCATCAGACTCATCAGCTCCGTTACCTTCAATTTGGTCCATTCCAAGCGCCAAGCGTTCACGCTCACTAATGCTAAACGCCGCGTACATTGGATCCATACTCACTAACGTCGTCAACACACCAGAAGACGGTGATAGTAAATCACCCGTACTGACTTTACTGTCCGAAATACGCCCAGTAAACGGCGCTCGAATCTCAGTGTAAGATAGATTCACTTCTGACACTTTTAGCTGGGCTTTGCCCGCTAACAATTGAGCTCGGGCGCTCATTAGTGATGCGGTTAGCGCGTCGAATTCCGCTTGAGAAATATTGTTGGATTTAACTAAGTTCTGACCACGAGCGAAATCAAGTTCCGCTTTTTTCAAGGAAGATTCAGCTTCAGAAACCAATGCATTAGCGCTGGCCACTTGAGCTTCGAACGACGAGGGCTCAATGGAATACAGTAACTGACCTTTTTCGACAATTTGGCCTTCAAAGAAATGCCTTTCTTTTAAGTACCCTGATACTTGAGCAGTAATAGACGTGTCTTCGACCGCATCCATACGGCCGATGTAGGACTTACTTTGCTGATGCTGTATGACCGTTACTTCTTGTGCTTGAACAAGGGGTAATTGACCACCAGCTTGTTTAGTACTCTTATCTCCACAGCCCGCTAATAAAGCGGTTGTGATTAAACTTAAAGCGATTATTTTTTTAGGCATTGAAACACCGATTATCTTTTAGTTGGAACAGGCAAGCCACAGTATCTAACTAAAAGTCATGTGAATGTCCGAGGAAAATCAATTGACCACATGAAAGTGTTTCAAAATATAACGTTATGTTTTATTGAACTTTTTCGATTTTTACTTTTGGAAAAGCTTTGGTATATATCGACATAAAATCGGCACGAATGTCTTGTTCTAAATGTGTCGCTAACTCGGTCGGACAAAAAATCATGATGTTGACTATTTGTTCTCCAGTCACACCACTCGTTAAATAAACGTGAGGCTCTGAACCTGGCAGATCAACACCTGCATGTTTTTCAATAACACCATTATACCGGCGCGCGACATCAATAAACCCTTCGCTATGATTTTCTATTTGAGTAACGAGTTCTGGAACTAGAGGGAATAAATTATCGAAGCCAGGCACAACAATAGAAAAGTGGTGATAAACGTAGCGTTTCATGAAATTTAGATTCTTCACCGCATACGTGAAGAACATACTGTTCGGCATTGTGATGGTTTTACCCGTGAAATGGTAATGCCCATGGTATAAATCAATCTCTTGGACCACAGTCGCCATCAGGTTATGTTCAATAACCTCACCACTGGTCTTGCCCACTTCAATCCAGTCACCGATTCGAAAAGATCGAGAGCTCGCTCTTTGGATCGAACCTGTGAAACACAGAATGATTTCTTTGGATGCCACAACAATAGCCACCGCGATTGCGGTAACCGATAAAGCAAACTCGCTAATTTCAGATTTCCAGATTAAGAAAAACATCAGCATGATAAGTGCAAATGAACCATTCTTGGTTCGAGACATCCACTTACGCTGGTCCTCTGAAATAAACGCGACGTCACCACGGATCGCCCCTAGGGTGACCCGACGAATAATAAGTATTAGGAACAGGACTAAGGCACTCAGTAGCAGTTTATTGTCCGTTAAATACGTGATTATTTTTTCCGTGTCTTCCATGAGTGCCTATATCAGTAAAGGTTTGGCTTAACGATACCGAATTGCTGTCTCTTTCGCAATTTGCACAATCACTTTTACCGCTGATTCCATTCCTTGAATAGTAATAAACTCATGAATACCATGAAAATTATAGCCACCAGTAAAGATATTCGGACATGGTAACCCCATAAATGACAACCTTGCTCCATCAGTACCACCGCGGATAGGTTTAATATTAGGCGTCACATCACACGCCAACATCGCTTTCTCCGCAAGCTCAATGATATGAGGGTGAGGTGCCACCATTTCATGCATATTGGAATAGTTATCCACTAAGGTTAACGTGACTTTCGCCCGTTTAGAGCCGAGATCAAATGAATCGACTTTATCTTGTAAGTAGGCCTTTCTGCGCTCCAATCCGTCAGAGTCAAAATCACGAAGAATATAACGAAGCGTCGACTTTGCCACCGATAGATCGGCAGAGCCTAAATGATAAAAACCTTCGTACCCTTCTGTACTTTCAGGTGTTTCGTCAGCAGGCATATCTGCCTGAAAACGAGAAGCGAGTGTCATGGCATTCACCATCTTGCCTTTGGCGGTTCCTGGATGCACGCTCACCCCAGTAAACTCGACCGTCGCAGCAGCAGCGTTAAAGTTTTCATACTCTAATTCACCTACTGGGCCCCCATCAACGGTGTACGCCCACTGCGCGCCAAACTTTTCAACATTGAATAGGTTAGCACCACGTCCTATTTCTTCATCTGGGGTGAACCCAATTTGAATATCGCCATGTGGGATCTCAGGGTGCGCGATTAAATACGCCATCGCAGTAATGATCTCGGCAATTCCTGCCTTGTTATCTGCGCCGAGTAATGTCGTTCCATCGGTGGTAATAATGTCATGACCATGTAACAGGTGAAGATCAGGGTATTGAATTGGAGAAAGCACTTCGTCGCCCCTACCCAATGCTATATCCCCGCCTACGTAGTTTTCTACGATTTGAGGGTTAACGTCCTTTCCTGAAGCATCTGGCGCGGTATCCATGTGAGCAATAAAACCAATAGCTGGAATGTCACCTTTTACATTGCCCGGCAATGTCGCCATAAGATAACCGTTGTCATCTAAAGACACATTAGATAAACCAAGGGCGATGAGCTCCGCTTTCAAAACGTCTGCAAATTGCCTTTGTCCTTTGGTACTTGGACAACAACCGTTTGACGAGTCAGATTGTGTATCAAATGTGACGTATTGAAGAAATCGGTCGGTAAGATTTGCCATTGTAGTTCACCTAGTCATATTGTTTAAACGTCATCCATCATACGGGTTAGACATGACAAGACGTTGAGTTAAATCAGCTTTAGATCACTTCCGGTTAATTGCTTTAATTCGATATCCACCTATGCCCTACGCCTTAAATAAAGGCCATTAGGTTGATGTACTCTAATCTGAAAATGACAATAATCGTCTTAACCTACGGTAATTCAGATAATCGTTTGATCGAGAGAGACATGATGATGACTAATAAATATTATGTATTTTCGCCTAAAGAGTTAGGTCGAAACACTAGCACTGCGGGAAAGCAATCCGATGCTGAGCAAAAAAGAAAAGAATTAATTAGACAAGCACAAAGAGACGGTGGTTTACACAACTAAACGCAGCCTCTGTGAAGCAAGGGACTGCAACACCTATATCTTAACTATCCAGTTACATTTCTTAATTACCCAAGTACATATCTCGATTACCCAGGTACTTAGATACAAAAAGGGGCATCAACTTTCGTCAATGCCCCTTCTTAATATTCACTTTAAACTGCATCGTTTATCGGTTAAGACCGATGTCTCTCTGCATATGTCCAGACAGCTCGTTAGTGTAGTACGTGTTTTGAACTTCACCTTTACCGAACATGATATCTAGCAAGTGTGCAATCAATCCTTTGATGTTAACCGCGTAGGCTTTCTTATCCATAGAGGGTGCTAGAGCGATGGTTTCGATATTCATTGCTTGTGCCATGATTGCCTCTCTTTACAAATTCGTTTTTCGTCGTTGTTGGAGCAATAATAGGCAACAATACGCGCTTAAAAAAATGACTATTTTTTGATATTCAGATAAGTTTTTCTAATGAAACGAGCCCTTAACAAACCCATATTGAAAGCATTCAATATCAATGCATGACTATTCAACATTCCGCGATTTTTGTGGATAATGTTGCATCAAGCCACGTTAACAAATCCATTTGTTAACGAATGGTTGCGCATAAACTATTCGAAAATAGTTCGCTGAGTCAACATGCTAACGTTACCTTTTCTTATCAATTACAAGTAAAGCATTCCGCTCGTGATACAAAGAGGCGAAAGTAGCAATAAACATGGTAATAAGAATCACGCTGAGTGAAACCCAGGTAGGTATCGCCCATGCGGTTCCAACCAATACCATCTTAATCCCAATGAACACCATCACGAACGACAACGCAGGTTTTAGATAGACAAATCGATTCATCATGCCCTCCAAAACAAAATACAACGACCTAAGCCCCAATAAAGCAAATACATTTGCCGCCAACACTAGAAATGGCTCTCTAGTCACCGCGAAAATGGCCGGAATAGAGTCAAGAGCGAACAACACATCCATGAAGGCGATGACGCCAATAACAATAAACATAGGCGTAAAGATACGCTTTCCATTCTCTATGACCGATAATCGATTACCTCGATAATCATCGGATACCGTAAATAATCGACGAATAACGCGCTCAGGCAACGGGTTAATTTCATCTTCACCCTTGTCTCTCGCGAGCTGAATACCCGTCCAGATCAAGAACGCTGCAAAGAGATACATCACCCAGTGGAACTGTGCAAGCAACTGAGCACCAACGCCAATCATGATGGCTCTTAATATCAACGCGCCAATGACCCCCCACAACAGCGCTCTCGGCCTCAAATGCTCGGGAACAGCGTATTGATGGAAAATGATCGCAAACACAAACAGATTATCGATGCTGAGCGATTTTTCGAGCAGATATCCCGTCAAGAATGCCACTGTTGCTTTTCTTGCGCTGTAATCACTATCAGGGGCATAGACATCCCAAAAGAAATAGATCGATGCTGCGAACACAAAAGCAAGTAAAAACCAGAAACCGCTCCATATCGCCGCTTTGCGAATGGTAATAAGGCCACCACGGGTTTGATAGATATCTAACGCCACTAAGCCGAGCGTTAATACGAGAAAAGAAAGGTATATAGATAAGGGCATAAGTCCTCCAAGCGGAAGGACGTGAGTAAGAATCGACCTTCCGCAAACCAATAAATACCTCAGTACACACGTACTGAGACTTTGATTGCGTTGGTCTCGTCAAAACACACTAGGTGTTCTTATTTGCCGGATAAGCTTTGCTTAACGAGATGACGACAAATAATTTAGGTGACTACTCCCCAAAACGAGCGGATTGTAATCCTGAAATATTGCTGTGTCTATCGTTTTTTAACGGATTTTAGCGGACGCTAAAAATGGAAAAACCAGCAATTTCAGATTGCTGGTTTGCGGGTGGAACATTACTTTTTATTGTTTATGCTTTTTCTTTATCTGTTGTTTTTTGATTGGTTTCTTTCCAATACTGAATACGACAACGATGAAGTCGAGCACGTCTCATTTTTTTCATGGTTAATTCCTTCTTTACTCTACGCATTCTAAGTTACTGACTCTATGTAACAGAGAAATGACAACCGTAATACTATTGTGTGACACCGTTAAAAAGATGGATTGGACATCCATACGAGCGAAATCTGCTCTTTGTCACTTTTCATACAGACTGTTTCTGTAGCCAACCTATCCTGAATCTCATTTTTTCTGACCCAGGTAAATACTTTAGAAACAGAAATGGGAGATAAGTTCAAAAATTCAACCAGTTTCTTATCTGTTTCTGCTGCAGAGTGCTTTGCGAGCTCTTCCGCCACATTGAACCGTTGTTCACCAATTAAGACTTCTACAAGTTCGAATCCGTCAACTCTTAAGCTGAACGGAATTCTCGTATAATGATATGGCGTCATCAATGCTATTAATTCTACACGGCTAATTTCGTCATCATTGACTGATACCTTAGCGTCCATAGGGACGCCTCGGTAATCCAGATCAAAACCACAATAATATTGCCCTTCCGTCTCACCACAATCATATATGTCTGATAATGCACCTAGGTCTTCACGCGATACCAGGTCAATATGACCGCCTACAAAGCTCTCAACCCAGTTAGCAGTAACAACGTTGGAAAACACACAACATAGTCCTAGTACTATTATTCTAATAAACATCGCTACCATCTATTCTATTCGCGTTACCTACAAAGGCTCATAAACACCTTTATGAGCGTCTCATCTCTATATTATTCTATGGCAACCATTACATTTCATTAATACAAATCAGTTACCATTGAGATTTTCTAAGGATTGCGAGTTAATTCGTGCTTGGAAAACTAACTACATGATATACTGTTAAAATCTTTGCTACCTTTGTTAAAATCCATGCCCATATCTCAATATTATCTTGCTTTAAGTTGTTTATTAATAGCCCTGTCACTCACGGGTTGTAATAGTGACGATACCGTCTCCCTTGGAGATATTATTAATCCTGCGCCAGTCAAAATGGTTGGCCCTGAATGCGACGTTTTAGCGACAAAACAAACCATACGAATTATTCATGTTGCAGACCTTCATGGGCATTTTGGGTTTAACGAAAAATATTACAGCAAAATAAAAGCAGCGCATACACAGGCGTTGAAAGAAAACCCTCATACGTTATTCACAAATGGCGGGGATGATTACGAAAAAGGGTCAGTCGCTGAACAGCTGTCTTTCGGGGATGCTACATTAGAAGCGACTCAAGCCATGGCGTTTGATTACCGCGTTATTGGCAATCATGATTTTGCTTGGGGACCGGAACAATTAATCAAGTATTCTAAAGACGACATCGCAACCGTGCTTGCCTCCAATACCGAATACTACGGGACAGATCCGAGCGGCTTTGATGGCATTGATTTTGCCATCGCACAAGTAGGGTGCGTAAAAATTGGTTTGTTTGGCATGACCTCTGGCCCATGGAACGAGCTCGACCAAGAAATCACACCAGAAACTGATTTTATTCCCGACTTTAAAATGCGTTGGGATTGGAATGACAGAGCAAGACAGCTTATCCGTGATTACGCACAAGACGTCGACTATATGATTATGTTGAGTCACCTAGGCTTTGGTACGGATAAAGCTTTAGCAACCTACGTTGATGGTATAGACCTTATTTTGGGAGGACACTCTCATGCCACGCCTGATTCAGAGCTCATTAATAATACCACTGTCGTGTTGCCTGACTTTAACGCCAAGGGATATACAGACATCGAAATTGTATTTGACCTAGCCGATAAATCAGCGTCCTTTGCTAAACCAATCAAAAGTACTGATATTGAAACCACGTCATTAACGGACGAAAACACTCAGGCAAAAATAGACACGATACTCGGTCGATACGCCCCAGATGCTCACACTGAAATCGCCGTTTCAAAAAATCAGCTCAATCGTACACAAATGCGAGAATTACTCTTTAAAGGGATGCTGTCGTATACAAACCCTGAAACACAAACACACTTCGCAATCGACGCTAGCCTCCTGAATGAAAACGAAATTGAAGACAGTGAAATTTGGGCGCCTGGCTCATTAACCCAAGAGCATTTTCATCGCTCGTACCCTATTGAGCGACAACCTTCTAATACACCTGGTTTCACCGCGCTTTACAAAGTCGAAGTGTCTGGTGCAGACCTAAAGTTAATGGCTGATGCCAATGAAACACTTCAATATAATGGTCCTCCGTTAGATGACTTAGTCGATACCGCTATTTATAATGTTGGCTTGTTTAAATCAGCAGCGTGGAATCCAGAATATTTTTTTAACGCCCTGTATTATGACCCAAGCGATGCCGTTCTAATTGCAGAAGCATGGCAAATCTATGATGCTTACGCCAGAACCCGCACTGCAAGCTGCCTTTTTATTGATTCCGATGACGAGCTTTATAGCTGTAACAATGACTTAATCAATGCTACGACGATATGGAATTTTAATGACACTGATAACATTTTCCTTGCGGAACAGAGTCAACTATCGTCTCTTAAGCTTCAACTCAAAGACGAAACAGATGCCACTTGTGAATCATCGCTGTTGTCATGTGGCACTACAGAGTCTTTAAACATCCCTCAGCTTCCTGATGGCAGTGTGGGCAACGTCATAAAGCTTAATGCACTTGTTGCCGACACCAACGGAGAGTTGCGATTACAAACACAACACGATTCAAATGGCGACTTTTCAAACCAAAACCTTGTCTCAAACTATACACTCGTTTTTGACGCTCTCTGGCCCGATGATAGTAGTAACAATTTTCGGGCAATCCTTGATGCGAATAGCCTAAATAACAAGGTTGAAATATATCTAAACGAAGATAATCAACTCGGGCTTTACTCTCAATACGCCGGTATATTTGAAGCGAATACATGGCACCGTATTGCTTTGGTATTTTATACGTCGGACGCTGGTGATGTAGTTTACAAACTATATTCAAACGGTCAGTTCATTGCGACGATGAGATACAGTGCAGGTGAAGGGATTAAATGGGCAATGGATAAGCAAAACATGCGTTTATTTACGGATACAGAATACCAAAAAAATGAAGCTCAACCAGTGTATATAAACGCGTTACTTTATGCGCCTCGACCTTTTAGCGATGTTGAAGTGGCTAGAATGGGCGATGTATCAAATCAGCTTGAGTTCATACCAACAATGCGTGAACTAAACCAAACGGTTGAACGATTTTACCAAAATGCACCTGAAGACTGGGCTCACAAATGGATAAAGCAACGCGCTAAATTTATGAAGTCAAAAACGATTAATTAAACCATAATTTCTTATGAAACTAACCATGGCTTCCCTTTATCAGAGGCCATTAAATGGATACTCGTGCTCCAAACGCTCAGTAACCAAGTAACCAAGTTAGTAATAATTAGAATACAACCTTAATGGGTCGGGTTGTAATTTTGCTTTTTCCCAAACGGAGTCAAAATTGTACTTAAAATATAGGTTAAACAGGCTTGGTTGATAATCACTTGAAAATTGCTGAGAAAGATAGCCGACAAATGTCCAGTGGTCAGATATTTTATATTCTGTGTACAATTGAACAGCACTGCTAACCCCAGAGCTTGTTGATGGGTTACCTTCTAACTGATAAGGTGCGTCAAAACTAGCATTGGATAGAGAAACCGACGCTCTCGCACCGTAGGTCCAATCATAATTGACACGTCGATAATACGACACTGGAACTGATAACGAAAAGTACGATTGCGGACTATAATAATTTCCGTGCCCTATTACTACTTCACTTAGATTCTTGTCATACCCCATATAGAACATTGAGCTACCGATCGATAGCGAATTATCATTGGTATTAATGACGTTATAATACCCACCAGCCATCCCAGATAAACGATCATTATCGGCAACATTAACACCGGTTAGTTGATGGTATTCACCGTAGCCCCAAAAACCATATGGTCGACCATCATTCCACGATAAACTAACCGTACTCCCGGTGCGCGTCACTCCACCAAACTCTGTTACATTCCCTCGTCTATCTGCAACCTCTAAACCAGAGTATGAGATCAGGCTTGAGGTCACTGGGCGTTTACTCACACTCCCGCGAATAGATACATCCCCTAGTGATGTTGTTCCTTCTACTCCTCCTACCCAATCATTAAGCCTAAAGCCTATCGGCGTCGTACCGATATCCGCACGCCAATGCTCTGCTTCCCACCCAATAGAGAATGCTTGACCGACTCGGCTGCGCTCAAACGTCACATTTTCGTCATAGTACGTAAGTGTTCCACTATCAAGGTAGACACTATCTGTCCGTAACTTCAAATGCCCATTCCAATCAGGTATCGCTAAACTCAACTCAACAGGAACAGTTAAAAATGTAGCGCCATTTGGTACCGAGTTAAATTCGGTGCCGAACATAACATAAGATTGATTTTTGTTACGTAATTCATCTAGCGTTGCGATGAGATCGTTTGTCATCCAATTGTCATCAGCTTCACGGTACGCCGTTTTGATACTGCGGGTTGTTGGCGACTCACTTCTTTCTTGATCATCGAGTAATAAACCGGTGGTAGCGAATTGTTCAACCAGCCCCTCATCGTTAGCATCAACCGCCTCTTCCTGCAAACGCCAGTAGTCAAAACCCGTTAACGCAAATTGAGAACGATGATTATTAAAAAAGTTAATATAGGATTGATTTCTTAGCCTTATAGCCACTACCATCGCGGAAATGAAGTCTTCTTTATCAAGTTGAAACACATGATTAGCAGAGGCTTCAAGCAATTTTTCTGCGTTTTCAGGAGAATGTTCAACGGTATTTAAATAACGATCCGCTCCCAATGGAAACTCATCACCAATGAGTTCGACATAGGCATCTATCGCTTGATTTACATCGTGCTCAACAAGAGACTGATCGGCTTTCAAGGCTTTTTCACGATCCATAACGATTTTGGCATTGATTTTTCGTTCTTTTGTTTCTTGATAGACAAGGCGATGTATATCAGGATTATTCATTTGATACACAACCTGAGAATAGAGCAGCAACTCGTAATCTTGTAAGTCGTTAATATCAATTTCAGCGATTAAATCGTTCGCTTTTTCTGGGTAACCAAACTCCGACCATAGAACGGTAGCGATAGGCTCATCTGTTTTAGCCACCGACTGAATATACCGGTCTACTTCAAGTAAAACGTCTGAGGCGTTCTTATCATCAGATAGCCTTTGTATCATCTGGCGATGATACTCCAGTTTAATTCTTGTGAACGTCGCTTGTTCTGATGACGTTAATCCATTGAGTTGGTTTTCTGTGACAATACCATACGCTTCAGCCCATCGATTGTTTGACACTAAGAACAGACTATAAGCGTGCGTGTGTTCAGGGTCTTGAAATTCAATATAAGCAGTGCGCATCATATAATCAGCTGATTCGTATTGATTCAATATCACTAATTCATCAGCAATCTCTTTTTTTAACCAAGGCAGATCAGCATTACTATTCATAACGTGTTGAAATATGGAGGAGGACAACAACTCTGAGGGCGCTTCTTTATCCTGTCGCAATCTATCAAGTACCACTGAATGCTCGACACGTGCTGTAAAAGACTTCAGTACATGGCGTTGCTCGGCGTTAAGTTCAGACAACGCTTGCAATTGTCCTTCGTTACCTTGACTTGGATAGCGAGTTTCCACCCACAGTTCAAGAGCACTGGTACTCAGGGGCTCAATATCCTTTGCCTTAATAGCCCACTGGTGCGCGGACTGTATATTGCTTTGAGACCGTAGAACCTGACCTTTCATCACGTAACCTAACGCAATACGTTTATCAATGCTCAACGCTTTGTCAAGTTCAGCTTCAGCCTTAGTAAAATTTTGACGGACGATAGCACTACGCGCAATATCAATCGCTTGCCAGTATAAAATAGTTCGCTCTTCGGCGTTGTAGTAATTGCTTAAGTCAGGGTTATCATCACTTTGACGTGCTCGTCTAATATACTCCAATGACGCCGTATAATTACCACGTCGATATTCGTGTTTAGCAAGTGAACTGAGTGTCAAAGGGTCGTTTGGCCACTTTCGGTTTGACGCTACTAACGTGTCGTACCCAGACCATGTAAATTTCCCACGCCCTACCTCCTGTAAAGCCTTGCGCTTTTTCCGGTACAACGGATCTTTTCGTAACTCTTTTTCATGCAGCCATCGACTTTTTGCTGTCTCATAGCGCTGTTGAAGAGCAAGATCATCAGGGTGATAACTCGCAACTCGCTCATAGGTCGCAAACCATTGCTTTGAAAGCGGCTGGGATTCCAACTCGGTTAACCAAAGACTGCTTGCAAAGACCCCTAACTGTGAATCATTTGCCAAAGAGGAATAAATTTCGATGGCTTTTTCGCTGTCGTAATATCGAGCTAGATGTCGCGCAAGCCTAATCCGGATCTCTCCAACTTGTGGAAAAGCGTCATCTAACGCCTTATATCCTTCTAGTGCTTCGTCTGCACGATCGGGAAACGTAGAAAGAAGATCCAAGTATTCAAGCTCATAATTAACGTCAGGCCGTTGGTCCCCAAAAAGCGCCACAAATCCCGCTAGAGCCTTATCATACTGCCCTCCTTTTTGGAGCAACATGATTTGATTGTATTCCGTTTTTCTCTGCTCATTAACGTCGATGTAGTTGCGAAAGGCTTGCTGAATGTCTTTATCACCACTTTTACTTACCTGCTCGAGCAACGGATATGCCAACTCAGTCTGATTGTTTCGAATCAACCAGCGTCCCTTGGCAAAAAGTGCCTGAGGGTCCGTAGGTGCAATAGCAAGCCAACGTTCGACGGCAGAAAAAACTAAATCTTCATCCTTCTTAAGCTCCCCTATGACTATCTGATTTTCCAGCCAGTTTGGTGCAGATTGATAATAAACTGCGGGTGTATGAGTCGTGGCATTGACTGCCACTGAGTAGCACAAAGCGATCGCGTAGCAATTTGACGTAAAAGGAATCCTCCTCACTGCTCATTTACCTCAGGAGTCAGTGCCTCAGAGTTTGCCCAAGGGAGAATAAGCTCACCATGGTCATCAAACCGGAATCGCTTGTTGTACCAACTCATGCCAAACCACGCTAGCACATTGTTATAGTATTCATCATCACGCTTTGTCTGTAACTGTTGCTTTGTTTTAGTAGCAAATATCTGGGCAAGTTCGTCGTCTTCATTCGCCACAAGAAGCGGTATCATAGCAGCAGTAAAGCCCACCGGAGCACTACCGCGACTTTTTCCTGATTGCGCAAAGGTTGTCAACGGTATCGACTGTTCTGTTCGTATTTGGTTAACAAACGGCTGCAATGTCTTGAGTAGCTGCTCTCGACTTTCCATGGTTCTAGGCATCATACCTGCCCACATATAGGTGCGAATCGCATTGTAGCTACCCTGATCATCAGTCTCATTATCAAAGTAATAATCTTGACCGTCGTAGAGTATCCAATCAGGACTCACACCAAATACTTGAGAGCGAAAAAGAAGTTCTCTCGAACCGCTCCACAACTCTGTCCAACGCTTATCAGTCGATGAGTGCACAAACTTGGCAAGCAACGGCATAGGAACGTAACTTGGATTCAACTTAACGGCTTTATCCACTTCAAATCCGTATTTTCCAGGGACAAGTTGTCGCACGCCCGGAACCAAGCTTATTGTCTCTTCAGCTAAGATTCTTTGCGCTAGTAAATAACCTACATTTTGATAATAGTCGCTTTTCCATAGCCTCCCAGCCTCGAGTAATGTGTAAGCTATCCACAAATCCGAGTCGGAAGCGGAGTTGGTATCTAGAATCTCATAGCCGTTATTCCCCTTACCCCATAACCAAGAGGGTAATCGCGCCGTTAGATCGCCACCGGCTAAATGGTGGCGCGTCCACTCGTACACAAGATCAAATGTTGCTCGGTCATTCTCAACCAAAGCAAAAAATAAGGCGTAAGACTGGCCCTCAGACGTTGTGATACTTCGAGGGTCAGATCCATCGATAACCCGACCATTATCTATAATGTACACTTCTTTAAAATCTGACCAAGACAGGTCGTGCTCTGCTGACACTGAGTAACAAGAGAGCAGCAAAGATAGATAAATGACGATCTTATTCATCGTTGTGTCCTAAAGAGTGCTTTAATCGACGCGATGCATAGCGCTTCAATACTCGCCACATCAACAAAGTGAAGCCAAGTACCAACAATAACGCAACGATGACCATAATCACGGGTCTATCTGAAAAGTGATACCACACAAGGTCAAACAAAGGCAATGAACCTACAAAGTACTGGCTACCAATCTGATAACTATTGATATCATACTTGGTAATTGCGACCGCAGAGCCAGTCAATTCAGCACTGTGTTTATTCAACGCAGATTGCAACAACGGAATCGACTGCTCGTTCCTTGCCGACAACACCGTGACGGTTCGCAAAGCAGAAATAGGTGACTCAAAGCTTGCCATTGATGCAAACTCGCCTCGCGTCGACAAGTGCGCCGATACGGTTGGTGCCCGTCCTGCTAGTTTTCCAAACCCATTCAAAGCCCCCTCATCAGATGAGAGTGTCGCGGTCATAAATTGTCCGTCTTCAGAGGAGTTAACATAAGCAAGAGAATCGGAGTTTAAGCCAAAGCGAGTTGCAGACTGAACGCCTAGTACCAAAACATCTTTGTCATTTAGAACCGCGGTATCCCACGAATCGATCAACTTATATTGATAAGCGGGCAACCCTGTCTTTTTGGTGATGAAACCAACCATATCAAGTAATAGTTCAACTTCTTTAGGACTGGGTTCTCCTGACATGACGATAGCGGTTTCAGACAGGTCTGCCATTCTTGAATACGGAAACCCAGATGAAGCAAATACTTGGTTGTTTGGCATTTGGATGTAGTGAGGAAATCCAGAAAAATCGACGCTCGAATTTCCATCAATGGCGGCATACTGGATCGACGTAGAGCTTCCTTCACATTCCGCAGCCGTGCTTTGAGCCAATTGAAAAGTGAAGCCTAAGGTGTTTTGGGTCGCCGCTTTAAATCCAGGAACGTTTAACGATTCATGCGCAGAAAATGATTCACTACCTAATACTGGAATTCGCCATACTCGTTGCTCCTTGCTGGTTTCCCCGCTATCCAAAGAAAATGCTTTAACGAATCGTTCATTAACCGCGACGCTCAACTTTGAACTACTGGTCCCCTCTTGAGGAGGAGAATGTCGGTAATTTAACTTCATCGGAATCGACTTCGCGTTCCAAGTAAACAAATCAGGTGGCAAAGTAAAGTCAACTTTAATAGGTGATAAGTTCACCCCTTGGCTTTCTAACTGGTAGTCCCCCTCAACCAACTCAGACAACCTGACAGCTCTGTTCGTCGGAAGCCAATTGGGCGCATCATATGGCTGCCGTGCTTTCAAGTTTTTTAGCTCGTGCACATACGCCACTTCACCTGACATCAATTGATTGCTTGCGGCAAGTCCTTTAGCCGCCATAGACAGCTGTTGTTCGTTGGCGCCCAACACGAGCAACAGCTTAATGTGGGGGTTCCTGGGATGGCTTACCATTTGAATGGTAGGACGCGTTATTTCAGGCAGGTCTTTTAAAAATAGCGGCCTATTTTTGTTCGAGGCAAACACGATTGCATGCCTGTCCGGTAATTGATCATCATAAACTGGAAAAGTAATGTCACGCCATTTAACGTGGCTAGCAAAGTAGTTGGCAACTACCGATACTGAATGTACGCCGGAAAGCGAAAAATCACGCGGTACGACCATAGGAATGGACACATCGTGGAAATCACGAGTATCAAAAAATGGGGCCGGTAACAAACTAAGCTCATTCGCTATTTCTAATGGTTGTACATCAAGTTGGATCGAGCTTGCTGAGCTCAATTCCCACCAAAGCGCAGGATCGCTCCCATCGCTACATTGAGCATCAATACGGCCAATAAGTTCGAACTTAATTTGATTATAATTTTTGAAAAAACGCCCATCAAGGGCTATCTGCTTCATCTCTTTTTTAGTCGTTGAAGCGTTGTTAAATTCAACGACATCCATCAGTTCATTATTAAGAAACACTCGTACGTGCGATACGGATGCACGCAATGCTGGCGATGGCAAAAACTCTAACCGAAGGTTTCCGCCTGTAATCACTTGATCAAGACGCGAACCAAACCCTAAATAAGCCGTACTTTGATTGCCTTTTAGCTGTATAGAAGACTCACCTGTAATGTCTTCGAATGTATATTCGAGACTCATATTAGGGTTCACTTTCTCGTTGAAATCAGCGGCAAACGCCGTGGATATCATTGCCAGCGATAATATCGATAGCGTCCTTATCATTCTCATTATCATTTCCTAATACACCCATCGAGGCCTGAAAGTCAGCCCGAATAAAACCAGTGCTTCTAACCTTGAATATATCAATTGGAATATTCTAGGGCTGTAATCCACCATTTTTCTAAAACCCATGACACTGACTAAACACATATTCTTTAAACTCTGCCAAGGTTTGTCTTCTTCGTACGATTTCTGCCACTTAGACCATGTGTCCGACCGCGCAAAAGTACATTGTATAAAACGTTTTTCTTTTTCCAATGTCATCGGCATTAACTCGGCGCCAACCGTTCCATTTTGACAAAACTTAATTTCACACAGAAATGATTCCGTAATACCGTAGCGTTGCAACGCCACATTGACTTTATCACCTTGCCGCAGCACTATTCCTGAGTGAATTTCAAAGCCCAGCCCTCCAAACGAAAAATCTTTAAGTTGTGCGGGGTAATGATGGCCATCAGTCGTCGTAAATGAAATCGCATAATCCACTTCAATTCGATGAGTCTGACGGACTTGTTTTTCTTCCGCCGATACCGCAAGCGCGACCCCAAGTACAAACAGGTTATAGAGCGTCCAAAATAGGTTGACTAAAACCGTAGCTGTTTCGGTAAATTCATAGTCGAACAACCTATGAATACCAACGGCAAACCCCAATAAATTGAGTATCAGCAACGCTATAATCGGTTTACTAATATTCCAGTCAAAAAAGCTATTTTGTATTAGCCCCCCCTTCTCCGTCACATTAAATGAACCTTTGTTAGGCGCAATTAACGCAATTGTGGTTGGGATTGCAATGTACCAAGCTAAAACCGTTTCATATACCTCTCCCCAAAATGAATGACGATATTTACCTTGGATCCTCGAGTTGGTTAAACTGGCATGAAACATATGTGGTAATACAAATAGGACGATAGCCAATGCCGGAGCATAGATTATGTATGCATCGAACAACAAGAAAGCAAGAGGGGCTACCATGAAAATCAACCGTGGAATTCCACTTAAAAAATGCATCATTCCATTGAGGTAACATAATCTTTGTTGCCACTTTAGACCTCGCCCTAATAGCGGGTTATCGACCCTGAATATTTGCGCCATCCCTCGTGCCCAGCGAATCCGTTGACCGATATGCGCCGACAAACTATCGGTCGCAAGTCCAGCGGATATTGGTTCTTTCAAGTAAGCACTGCGATAGCCCAACCGATGCAACTTTAACGCGGTATGCGCATCTTCAGTCACCGTTTCGACGGCAACACCACCAATTTCCTCAAGTGCACCGCGCCGTAAAATTGCGCAGGATCCGCAAAAGAAAGTCGCGTCCCACATGTCGTTACCATCTTGAATCAATCCATAAAATAGATTGCCTTCGTTGGGAAGCTTCCTGAAGTTTGATAAGTTGCGCTCAAAGGGATCAGGAGAGAAAAAATGATGGGGTGTTTGAACCAATGCCAGCTTATCGTCTTTGAGAAATGCTCCAATCGTCACCTGAAAAAAAACTCGCGTGGGGATATGGTCGCAATCAAAGATTGCAACGTACTCACCATTGGTGTGTTTCAATGCGTAGTTTAAATTCCCAGCTTTCGCATGTTCGTTTGTTGGCCTCCTTATATAGCCAACGCCAGCCTGCTCAGCAAAGGCTTGAAAATCATCTCTTTTGCCATCGTCGAGGATATAGATGTTAAGTTTGTTTTTTGGCCAGTCGATTGTACTTGCTGCTAAGACAGTTGCTCGAACTACCTCTAACTCTTCATTGAAGGTGGGAATATAGAGATCAATAGATGGCCACTTCTTCACTGACTCTGGCAGTAACACGGGTTTCCTGTTAAGTGGCCAAATAGACTGAAAGTAGCTGAGAAGGAGCACCAACCACGAATAGGTTTCAGCCATTAGTAGTATTAGGCCCAATATTAGGTCGAGGTCTTTATCCCAGTTAATCGTTGACGTATAGCGCCACCAAATATAACGACATGACGCAATCAGGGAGAGTACAATGAGGAGTAGGTTTGGCAGTCTACCTTCCACTCCTCGAATTGAAAACGCGACTAACGCTAACGCACCAACAAAGAATGCCTGTGCAGCAATTGAGAATGGAACGGTTAAACAGAGCAGCGTTAGGACGAATAAAATACCATACAGAAGCGGATCTGGGAGGATCCTATTGGAGTATTTTTCTGAACCTACATCTTCAAGCTTTGAATCCAAAGAACTGACCGCTATAGAACTAATCTTACGGAACCATTGCGCGCCGTATCGAAGCATCGATTTTAAAAAACATAAATGACGAACCAACAACCAGCTATCTAAATGGAAATTTTGCTTTACTAAGCAGATCCAAAGCAGTTGAATGACAATTCGAATATTATCGCCATATGAGAAGTGATCAAACTCAATTTGTGGAAAATAATGGTTCCATGCCTTCAAATCTAACGGATGACGAAGAAAGGCTCTGGTAAGCAAATACAGTATGAATAAGAAAAAATGACGAGTGCTAAGGGAGTATTCCGGGGTCTTTATGGAATTCGAAAAGTCTCGATACAGAGACGGCGAAATGAATAATTTAACGACATTCATCTTAACGACCCTGCTGTTGCTTTTGTTCCAAGTACGATAGGGTCACCGTCGCCAATTGTTTAAACTCAATATGGCTTTGGGAATAGAGAGCAGAAACGATTACATTGGACAGCTCCGCAAATGTCTCTTGTACTGCAATGTCAAAGTATAGGTAAGACGATAACAGTTTATCTCCTAGCATCTTTTCTAGAACTAAAACTAGCTCCCGGGACAAACCAACGTCATGACGACAAGCGTTCAGGACAAATCGAGTATTTTCCATAGCGGGGTTGTTGTTGAGTCGTTTAGAAAGCATCGTAACTGATAGCGGTGTAGGATTAATAACCTTCAAAGCCAGGTCAACACTGACACCATAATCTTCGATTTTAAGATTATTTGGGAGTAGTACAATAATGTAATCAAATTTTAATGAAGCGGTTTGGCACATTTTACTTAGAACATTAATCATTATTTCAATGTCTAGATGAGCGTCTCCAAACGGTATAAAACATGTCCCTCCAGGGCTCATGAAGATCGCATCTTTCCACGACTTTCCATTTGAATGCGCATTCGCCCACCCGTCATCATCAAGGGTATGTTTACCGAACCAACACCCTAAAACATTTCGATTGTCTAATTCAATCAGAACAACCTTTTTTCCACGAGACGTGTACGCAGCCGCCATATTTGCCGCCACGGTGTTGGCTCCCGCACCACTATTTACCGATTGAACTGATATTAAAGCCACGGTTAGTCGTTCGCACTAACAAGCTTTTCACTTGTCGCCGTCACACTGTCGTTAGTCTTTTTGTGTACCAAAAGCTGCCATTTTTGATACGTCATTTGTAATTCATAATCTTTTTCTAGATCTTTATAAGAATCGCATTTCAATCCATATGATTTAAAAACTTGCGAAACATCTGATAACGCCTTAGACATTTACACTCTGAATATATTTGTTAATAAGGATGCTGCATAGTACACTGTTTTTAACAAGACGACATCCCTTTAGGTAGCAATTTACAATGATTCAACAAGTTATCGGCATCGATTCATGGGAAGACATGCACTCACTTGCAATTAAACAGTTTCAAATACCCTTATTTGTTAATCGATTTTCGCTACTGCTATCTAACTTAAACAAAGAATCAATACTGCCTAGCCTTAATCAAAATCCTGAAAAGACATCTCGAATAAAAAGTGCTTTAAATGATATATTTTCAGACATTTACTTATCACATGATACGTTAGTTACCTCTGACTTTTTGATTGATTTATCCCGAGTAACGGTACGTAATGACCAACATGTCGTCGTTCTTCTCGATCAAAATGAGTTAACAAGCAAAGAGCTAGAGTTAATAATTACGCATAGCTTTTCATTATTTATTCAGATTACCGTTATCATTGTTAATTCAGATAATTCTTACATTCGAAATATTTTATTTCCTTTTATTTCATCTCCAACATATTATGTTGGCAATATTACCCACCTTCAAGATGATATATACTCAAAGATGATCAGTTACCGTGCAGGCAATATCTCTCTTGGTAATAAAGTGTTCAAATTAAATCAATCTAACTCTGATTACATACAAAATGAATTCTTACCTACATTTATTGAAGAGTCCGCAGCGTCTTCTTCATTTGTCGCAGCACATAATTTTCATTCTTTCTCTTTTTCACAAAATGTTGCTGACGAGCTTGATCGCTCACAGGAAGCCGTTGTTGTCTTTAATTGTCGAGGATTCCATGATATCTCCCGCGTCTCTAAACACGTTTTTTCTTTCAAACAAAAATATGGCCGTAACCTTAAAATCATTGTAAAAGAGTCTGTCCCTTGTATTCGGTATAACGACTTCCACATGTTATTAAGTGCAGGAGCGCAAGCGATTGTAGAACACGATCGAACTGACTCTATCCTGTTCGACCAAATTCGTTTAGCTTCACATACCACCATGGATGAAGGTTCCCTATCATTTGATTCGCTATCGAAATACTTCCAAAGTCCACTTTCAATGTCAGGAATTCAATCCTTCGACACTTTTAGCCGCACCACATTAGACGTCGTTGAAGCGATCAAAGACTCTCAACTAGAATTTGCATTGGTTGAATTGATACCGTTCTCTTCGGTCTTAATGGATGAAGTGATAAGTTACTGCCAATTAAAACGTAAAGGGGATATCGCGGCGACGCATGATGGTAAATTCTTCATCTTCTTTAGTTCGCTTAGACTTTACGAAGTTTCTCAGGCATTGACCAACGTGTTTAGCCTGTCCATCAATGATCTTTTTATTGAAATCAATACGTTTGTAGAACCAGATAAAATCACACATAAATTAGCGCCACTCAGCACAACAAGTTCAAGCCGGTCATCAAATGATTCCCCCACACCTGAACCTTTGTCTGAGCCTAAAACAAAAACAGCAAAGAAGGTGACTTGGGATAGTCTATGAACATTAATGATTTTTTTATTGTCGCTCTATTCTTTACCTGCTTTGGGGTGGCGATTAGTTTCCTTGTGCCAACATTATTTAAGTTATTCCACGCGTTGTTTAACTTTCTTTTTAAACGTCCTAGATACCTAAAAAAAACTAAGTTCTGATTATGAAAAATTCTCGCCTTCACACCTGGTACCTTGGCTGGTGGACCATCTACTTTTCCATAAAAGTAATGCTATTCTGGGATGACACTCTTGGCTTCGACCCAACCTACAATTTTGCTTTTTTAGCCTTTGTCATGATCCCGATAGGGAATAAATGGTTAAACCGAATGCGTCATTTCTTCGCAGCTATTATAGCCTTGCTGCTGTTACACCATGACTCATTCCTGCCACCAATAGAGCGCCTTACAAGTCAATGGGCGCTGGTTAGTCAATTTGATCGTAGTTACTTACTTGCATTGGCCACCGACTTTATATCATTCGACTTTGTTCTTCTTCTCGCGCTTAGCATTGTAGGTTACCTTTACCTCAACCAAGTTTTCCGGTTATCTACGTTTGTTGTCGTCGCAATGATCGTGTCATCAATGCCCTCTTACTTTTGGCAAACCTCGTCAGCACCAAGCGCTGCCGTAAATGACATGCAAACCCCTTCAACACAAGTAACCAAGCCTACCCAGATGAACGATATCAACGCTGAGGTCGACACGTCTTCTGAAGGCTTAAATCGCTACGTATCTAACTTTTTTGACCAACAACAAAATCTAACATCAACACTGTCTACGATTGAAAATTACAAACCAAACTACGATATCTTGTTTATTAATATCTGCTCTTTGGCATGGGATGACTTAGAGTACAGCGGCAATAAAGACCACCCCTTATTTGACCAACTCGATATTGTCTTTAAAAACTTTAATTCTGCAACATCCTACAGTGGCCCAGCGGTTTTGCGCGTGTTGCGTGCGAATTGTGGACAACAAGATCATGCTAAGCTTTTTGACAGCACTCTCACGAAACAATGCTCATTGTTCGACCAACTTCATCGCTTAGGTTTTGAAAAAGAAATATTGATGAATCACGACGGTAAGTTTGATGGTTTCAACAAGCATATTGCCAGCAATATAGGTCCGTTTACTGCTGCAGTAGATATTGATGCATTACAGCCCTCTCAGTACGCCTTTGACGGTACTAAGATATATCGGGATAAAGAGGTTTTGAAAACATGGAGTGAAATCGAGCACACTAAACCTACGGTCAGCCTCTACAACACAATTAGCATCCACGATGGGAATCGTGTTGTTGGCCAGTCGGGCTCTCGCTTAGTGACCTATAAAAGGCAGCAATCAATACTGCTTGACGATTTATTGCAGTTTTTCAACAATCTTGACGCGAGTGGTCGAAACATTATGGTGGTCATTCTGCCAGAGCATGGTGCCGCTGTTCGTGGGGATCGAATGCAAATATCAGGAATGCGCGAAATTCCGACCAAAGCTATTACCTCCATTCCGGTTGGAGTTAAGTTCTTTGGTAACGCCGCATTCGATAATAAAAAACAAGTGGAAGTAACTGCGCCTGTTAGCTTTTTAGCGCTTTCCGATTTTATTGCTAATGTTGCCTCTAGTGGTGTATACGACGGGGATACGACAACATTGACATCACTTGTTTCTGGTTTGCCTGAGACCCCTGTAGTATCACAAAACTCGGGTACCACCATGCTAGAAATCAACGGACAGCAATTTTATAGTTTTGACGCTAAATCGTGGACTCAGTACAAACAGTAATGCTCAAACCACACTGCATAAGAAAAACCCCAATAGCCAACGAGTTGACTATTGGGGTTTTTCTTGTGTATTAATTAAACTTACCCTTTGGTAACCAACTTAGCCTTTAATTCTTCAATAACATACGCTGGTGCGATTTTTCCGAGCTCATCTAAGCATTGACTTGCATTGTCATTACCATAACGCACATAAATATCACAGACGGCGTATAATTGCTCTGGCGCACCGGAAATCAGGTAAGCTTTTTCAAATGACTGAGTCGATTTATCGACATCAAGTGGCTCTTGCAAAACACCGTTTAAATACCAGTAATAACTGTTGTCCTTGGCAAGCTTTGCAGCTTTTTCTATTTCGCTTGCGGCCTTTTCTTTTTGCTCCATGCGAACCAATGTCAATGATTTTGAGTAATGCAGAGACGCCGTATCTGGATTAACATCTATCGCGGTATCTAAGGTTTCAATCGCAAGTTGATCTTGATTTTGTGCACGGTAGTTATCGGCGATATTAAGCCATATCTGTGGATTATCTGAATGTTTGATAAGCAGTGTTTGATACTTCTTATCGGCCATTGACCATTCATTGTTCCAACGAAGGACATCAGCAAGCAGAAGCTGAGAGGCAAAATCACTTTTGTCATCCAAGTAATCTTTTAACTCCGCGATTGGCAGTTCAAGTTGCTTTTGTTGTTCCGGCGTTACGTTATCATAATCTCGAACCAAACTGGCGGCAGCCGTTGTTCGAACCGATTCGTGTTCATCATTCAATAACGGCGCAACCATACGCCAGCGATGTTCAAGCGGATAGGGTTCTGCGCCAACAATAGCTGCTTCTCGTACGACAAACTCAGAGTCTTTTAGCCCTCTAGCAACGGCAACAAGTGCATTCTGACTAGGATAATTCGCTAACTCCCTCAAGGCATTGGCACGTACCTCTGGTGACTCATTGATGTTTTGTGCGGTATAAGACAATTGACTAAGCTGTTGTTCGATACTCGTCGTTGCTGGCGCATTGTTTGAGTCCGCTGAGCCCATTTCCTCTGCAAAGCCAAGCGCAGGAAAAAAAGCGGTTGAAGCGATGGTCGCCGACAAAATGGCGACAGAGGCCACTGAACGAGCGGTATTAGATAGCGATTTATTCATCATTTTCAATCCTAAAGCTTAGTACTGTATGAAATAACTGGGTTGCTATGGGTACGAGCTGACAAGGCGTCTAACCGTTGTTTCTTCAGCGCTTCATCGTTGAACTTACCATGCACAACCGGGTGCCCTGCCGCGCGCAAAATGTAGGCCAACGCTTTATCGGCATGAGCAAAGAATTTATGCCAACCAGCACATAAATAATTTAAGCCCGGCTCGCCAGATTTTGTTCGGATAAATCGATTTTTGGGGCATTCCCCATGACAAGCAAACTTATAGTCACAGGTTTGGCACTGACTGGTTAATGTTCGTGACTTCGCGAACCCAAATTTTTGCTGGGTCGGGCTGTAAGCCATGTCATCCAACTTCTGATGATGAATATTGCCAACTTTATATTCTGGATACACATAATGGTCACATGCATAGACGTCGCCATTTGGTTCCATCGCTAACCCCTTGCCGCACAATTCATTCAGTGTGCACAATGGGTTAGGACGTCCTGTCCACGTTTCGACGCTTGCTTCAAAATATTGAACAAACACCTTACCAATATCGTGTTGAATCCATTCATTAAACACTGCAATAAGAAAATTGCCCCACGCGTGATCAGAGACACACCAAGGCTCTACAACTGAATCTTTGTGTCCTGGGATCAGTCGCTTATCCCCTTGCTTTAATTGGTCGTTAGCATCCCAAGTCTGTGGTGCGGTAGTACGGAATGTTTTTTGTTCAACAATTGGAATAAACTGCATTTGCGGCGATTTAACGACATCTCGCAAGAAGCGGTATACCTCAAGAGGGTTCTGACTGGTTAAGTTATTTACACAGGTTAATGTTGCAAACTTCACGTTATGTTTGTGAAGTAACTCAACGGCGTTCATAACCTGTCGGAATGTACCGCGTCCAGCTCGATTGGTGCGATAAGTATTATGCAGCAGTTCTGGCCCATCTATACTCAGACCAACCAAAAACTGATGCTTCGCTAAAAATTCACACCAGTCATCGTTCAGTAGTGTGCCATTCGTTTGTAAGTCGTTAGAAATAATGATGCCTTGCGGTTGATACTTTGCCTGTAATCCAACAATTTTTTCAAAATAATCTAACCCCAACATGGTCGGCTCACCGCCTTGCCACGAGAATATAATTTCAGGTGTATTTTGACCTTCGATGTACTGGCGAATGTACGTTTCTAACGTCTCATCGTCCATCCTCGGAGAGCATCCTTTTTTGTATTCCAGCAAGTCCTGTTTGCTTAAGTAATAACAGTAAGTACAGTCGATATTACATGCTGCGCCAATTGGCTTAGCCATTGCATGTAAACGCTTCGATGCTTTGCCGTTAAACTGAGGGCCTTGACTGATATGCATACTAAAAACACCTGAAATTAATGAGTAGTCACCATCATAATTCTGAGCACTTCCATTTGCTCGTTATACCCTTTATAACCAAATGGAATGACCAAACCCGATACTCTGTGTGTCCACAAAGACTGGAGAACATTCTGTGATGGCGGCTTCAAATAAAACACAGCAACATCAAGTTACATTGGGTCAATTACCTTTAGGTCAGCATGAGCAATGTCAATCAAGATTCAATCCACTGAAACGGACAAAATCGACGTTAAGCAAGTACTGCGCACTGACCTTAACGCTTGTGTTAGCAGGGTGCGGGACACAAACAGCGCATCCTATCGCACAGCAAATTAACGATGACCTCGTTTTAGTCGAAGGCGGCGCGTTTGCCATGGGTTCAGACCAAGAAAGCGCATCAAAAGCAGAGCAACCATCAAGAACGGTTTCCGTCAATAGCTTCTACATTTCAAAATTTGAAGTGACTCAAGCATTGTTCGAATCCGTCATGGGTTCATCAATGAGCTATTTTGCAGGCGATCAAATCCCCGTCAACAATCTCAGTTGGCAACAAGCCAATTATTTTATCCAACGCTTAAACGAACTGACTGGCGAAGAATATCGGCTGCCTACTGAAGCGGAATGGGAGTTTGCAGCCAGTGGTGGCAATCTAAGTCAAGGTTACCTTTATAGCGGCTCAAACAATATTGAAGACGTCGCGTGGTACGCGGGGAACTCAAAAAATCAAGCCCACCCTGTTGGGTTAAAAGCGCCTAATGAACTTGGGTTATACGACATGACTGGCAACGTGGGTGAATTTGTCATGGATGCGTTTGATGATACGTTTTATCGTTACGGCCCAACAGATAACCCCAACAATGCACAGGATACAGATATAAAACTCGCCCATAAATCTCTACGCGGCGGCAGCTTTTCCTATCCAGAAAAGGATTCTGAGAACTTTAAACGCGATTTCGCAAGTCAATCGATCATCATGTCAGACATTGGATTACGTCTTGCAAAAGATAGCGATTAAAACGGTAATAAGGTGCCCATCTCGAGCATGAGCACCTTATTTATTGGAACAATAACAGTCATCCAAGGCAACAAAGGTTGTGTATTCACTATTTAATCGTTCATTACGTGCATTTTCCTGTGAGTGACTAGCGTTCGTGACTGATCACCTTACTTCATGCTTCATGCTTCATGCTTCATGCTTCATGCTTCATGCTTTAAGTTATTGTTTTTAAGGTACATTAACTGTCTCTATTTTTTCTCATTTTTGCTGCTTTTCTAAATTTGTTACGTAGCCACCTGTGCCCACTTTCGTTGGTTCGGCTAGGGTGCCAAATCATACAAAGCCCGACGTCCGGTAACTCAAACGGTAAAGGTATGCCCTTAACGTTGTATTTTGACGAAAACTCCTCAATCGTTGCTTCTGGAAGAATACCAATATATTCAGTTTCTTGAATGACTGGTAACATTTCTACTGCACCGGCCGCGCGATACACAACTCGCCTATTATGAAGCTCCTCAAGGTCATTCACTTCGAGCAAACTGCGTCGAGTATGCCAACGTGATACAACAACATGTTCTTCATTTAAAAACTCTTGGATATCAATAGTATCCCCAATCCGTGGATGGTCTTGACTGCACACGACTTGTAAATACTCATTATAAAGACGCTCATATTTTAGTGACGTCCTGCCTTTAGGAGTCATATCGATGATGAGATCGTACCGCTGTAAACGTAGGTCGGATTCATAATCTTCCGTAAACAGTAAGTGGACCTCTAAAAAGATATCTGGAGCTACCGCACTAATAAGCTTCATGACATTGGGTATAAGGTTAAAGCTTGCCGGAGACACACTAGCAATTGAAAAAATGCGTTTCGATTTCTTCGGATTAAACCCTCTTGATGCAGACAGGGTCGACGTGTAGTTCTTCAGTGCCGCCGCCAATGCCGGATAAATATCGCTGGCAAACGGCGTCGGGTCCACACCAGAAGCGGTTCGGTGGAACAAAGGATCGTCGTAAATATCACGCAGTTTTGCTAAAGCTTTGCTTACTGCTGGTTGGCTAATATCCATTCTATTAGCGGCTTTAGTGAGATTGCTTTCTTCATAAATTGCGACAAAAATAGGAATAAGATTCAGTTCTGTATTTTTCATAGCCATCCATAACCACGCCACTCTATTGCAATGTGGTGGTTGTCAAATTTAGTATCTTGTTCAGTTTCGTTTGTCTTCCGATAGACCAACTTTAGGGTCTTTTAACCGTGGCTTATTCGGAAATGACAATGCTGGTGGAATAAGCCAAGCCATGAAGGCACCAAACGTAGATGTCCTTGGCTCATTATGTTTACTTGTTTGATTTGCGTTGATCTTTCGCCAAACTCGGAAATATAAGCGTTTATTTTCACTGCCATTTTGCCATTTTCGGGACCGTTCCAGCCACTCTTTTTCTTTAGATACGAGTGATAACTCAACCTTTCCTTGTTTTTTTCGCAGACGTCGGTACGTCAACAGGCGCACTCTTGCAAAACGGCTCATTTTCAACGCCAAAAGCATAGACACAACCTCTGGCAAACCATTCTTACGAACACGTTGGTAAATAAACACGCTGGATATAATGATTACCATCAAGGCTATCATTAGGCGAATGATAGTCTGTTGATAGCTGCTCATAAACGATGCAAAGGTGTGGTCAACATGAATGACCTTCCCTTCGAGCATCACTGTTTCTAACACTTCCTTGTCCGTGTTCCACCATTTGATTTCAATAGGAGGTAAAATGACCTCACCACCATTTTGCAACACATAGGTCGATTGTTCTATACGCTCAGCCGCGTAATCGCCTCGCTCGTGCGTGTCGGTTAACACCGGTGGTTTCGAATAAGTCTGATAGCGCTCACTGGCGACATTATGAATAAGATTAGGCATGAGGATAGACAAGGTATCACTCGCATTTAACGTCACAGTTCGTGTGATCGTATCGCCAGCTTTAAGCTCGGTATTCGATAATTCCCAGTGTTGTTCAAGTGTCATATCAGACGCTGACAACCATGCCTGTTGTGATGACAGGTGACCACTTGGCATATGGACATCAAACGACATCGGTTTAGTATAAAAGGTAATCGGTACACTGCCTTTATTCTCTGTTGATACCTGCACCTTCACCGCTATTGGTGGTATTACTAGCTTTCCAGAGGCTTGTGGGTACAAGGTCACTTCCCAACGTTGTGTTGACCATGTCTGACCATTTCTTCGCTCAGTACCATTAATACCCATTGGATTGCGTTGCATGGCAATCAAATTGGGGACCTCTATGCTGCCAATTCGGGTACCACCGCTAAACCAACGAGGTGTGGCCACTTCTATTGACAATACCACTTGTTCATTGGTTGTGAAGGTAGGGTCTTTTTCCTCTCTATCAGAACCTAGCCATACTGACATTTCAACAACAGGATTCGTCGTGCCTGTATTATTACTTTTAGTGACTGAAACGCTCGCGAATGCAGAAGCATGAACCAAAGAATAAAAAACGATGACTAGCGATAATAGTAACGACTTAAGATTCATTTTTCGCTCCTATTGCTTGCTGATTTAGGTATTGAATCTGAAATTTAGCACGCAGAAATTGCTTAGGGTCTGCTTCGACACGTTTTAACCACTTGTCGGCCAAGGCTTCGCTTCCCAGGATCTCATTGGCGTTGAGTGTTTCCTTTTTCATCAACTCCTGATTCGTAATTTCTTCTGCGCCTTCCGCCGTTTGAGGGTTATCACCAAGCTCAATTGACTCTTCCATGCTTTCTGTTGTGTTGGTTTGGCTTTCACTTACTCGATTAATTTCACCAATGATGCCCTCAATCACCGATAAGTTTTGCTGAACCTCTGGCCTTAACCGATCCGACAACGAGTCAGATTCCAAAATGGCGCGCAACATGTTTCGCGCAGCGATGTATTCTCTCTGACGAGCAAGCGCAGAGGCGGCATAATAATAACCAAGGTCACTGTCCATTTTGAGAAACTCACTATGGGCCAATGGGTACTCCATCGCGTAATAATAAGCTACGCCCTTATACTTGGGGTCAGTGTAATGCTGTGCTGCCTCTAAGTACCTTTGCTCATCGAACAACCTTTGTCCTTGTTGATCGGGTGTAAACCACAAGTCCATCCACCATCGATACGCGGAATCCCCTAGCGTTTTCTTCGGTAACATCGTGTCCATTTGTTCTGTATTACCTTGAGAATTGGCTTCGAGCTGCGCACTTTGTTGACCATTCAGAGCCCTCTCATCATCCGCCCATGCACTAGTCGGCATCATTGCAGGTAATGCAAACGTCATGACCAAACACCATTGCACTAACCAACCTTTTCTAAACCAAAGTAACAACATCAATGCAATGGGAACCAATAATCCATAGCCCATATCTTTCCACGGCATCGCTGACTCACCATTCATCTCCATGTGAGTGTCGATATAACGTGTTAAAGCCTTGATATCTTGGTCATCAATGGTGGCTTCAAGGACTTGTCCGTTCGCACTGCTTGCCAGTTGTTGCAATGAATTGAGGTCCAAAGGGCTTTGAGTGACAACGTCACGATTCCCCATCGCTAAGATTAGAAGTTGTGTCGGAGATTGAGAAAATGCATGTTCAAAGGCACTGACGGCACTTGGGGTTGCGCCATCAGAGATCAGCAACACTGAGCTCCCTGGTTGACCATCCAGTTGTTGCTGAATCAATGGCAGAGTTTGCTCTGCCGATTTTCCCGCTACAGGCATGATTTCAGGACTGATCGCAGACAGAAATGGGGCAAACACTCGATTATCCTGAGTGGTAGGCATCGCTATATGAGCCGAACCTGCGTAAACAATAAGTCCGGTTCGACCACCGTGTCGAGCGTCCAATAAATCTTGAATTTTCTGTTTCGCTCGCTCAAGCCGATTAGGTGCAATGTCCTGTTGCAGCATACTTTCGCTAACGTCCAACACAATAACAAGTGATGCTTTGTCCTCACCAAAAGGCGACGCTTCACGTTGCCATGTTGGCCCCGATGCCACGACAATCAATAAACTGACTCCAAGTATCAACATTTTCAAAGGCAGTTGGTTTTTCCACCCTTGTGATTGAATGGTGAGCGCTTTCTCCAGATGAGCCGGCAAAAAGCTATTGGCGCTCGATGAGGATTCCCATTTCCAGCGTAAGTAAAACACCACGAACATAGGGACAAACGCGATTAGCCATATCGGTCGAATAAAATGAAACTGGGCGATGAATTGTTCAAACCAATGAATATCAATCATGATTCTTCTCCGACTGATCATTCGTACTATCAGCGACAGGCGTACTCGCTCCTGCAGATGTACTCATTCCTGTTAGTGCATCTTCTACCCGAGTATTAGCTCCTACTGCTGCATTAGCTCCTATTACTGCATTAGGTGTAACGCGCGATGTTGCCTTTTTCGTCAAGACACGAAGAACGCTAGCAATAACGAATGCCAACAAAACAATAATAATAACCAGTGACACCAAATAATGATGAAGGCTCTGCTTAGGACGATAAGTCGTACTTTCGTACAGCGTGGGTTCAAGATCAGAGATGACTTGATATGCCCGCAGTAAAGCATCACGATCGAGCGCCTCAAACGATTCCCCCCCCGTTTCGCCTGCGACTCGATTGATAGTGTCCATATCCAGCGCTTGTTCTCCCACCGTTTGTGGATTACCCATTGCTATCATGTGAATGCGGACACCTTTGACGGCGGCAACCTTAGCCGCGTCTATCGGAGCAACAAAACTACCGGTATCATTGCCATCAGTCAGCACGATGACCACTTTCTCTCTAGCATTATGCTCTGCCGCGTTAGATCCGGGGGCTTGAATCTCAAACATTTTGATCGCTAAACCAATAGCATCACCAAGTAATGTACTCGGGCCAGCCATCGCCACCTCAGTTTCTGATAGCAATGCTTTCCAAACTGTATGGTCAGCAGTAAAAGGGGCCTGAACAAATGCGGCGTCACCAAACAAGATCATGCCTAACCGATCGCTTTCTCGTTGATCAACAAACTCATTAAGCACTTGTTTGGCCGCATCAAGGCGATTGACACTCTTGCCACTTGAAGAAACAAAGTCTTTCTCTGCCATTGAGCCAGAAAGGTCAAGTACGACCATAATATCTCGTCCATAGCGTTCGCGTGTTTGTGGTTCACCCAACACCATCGGTTTCGTCAGTGCCAAAATCACTAAAAGCCAAGCGCTGATTAACACAAAGCGCTGCCACCAGCGTGCTTTTAATTGATGTGCACCATCACTAGGCGGCTCACCAATAGCTTCAACTAACACGCTAAAAAACGGGACTTTTGTGGCTTGCTTCTTTGTACGGTACGCAGGAATTAATTTATAAATAAGCCATGGCAATGGCAGAGCCAGCAACCACATCGGGTGAACAAACTCCAAACTACTGAGCTGCATATTACCGACTTCGATGTTAAGCAATCCAAAACTAGCTAACGACATGATCACCTCCGGACTGATGATGCTTAATCCATAAGGTTAACTCTGTTACCAATGCTTGTTTCTGTTCGAGAGATAATTCAAAATTTGGGGTGACTAAGCTATCCATCCAAGCCACACCGAGTTCGGTCGACAGTGGCCTCGTCTTAGATGAGCCAAAGTCGTCTAAAGCGCATAAGAACTGCTGCCCAAAAGCGTTTGCCAATCTTGAATCTAAGTAGCGCAACACCGTTTTCGTCACTAAAAAGAGGTGGTATTCTGCGAGAGAACTGCTCAAGTTAATACGAACCAACTCATGAATGGCTTCGTTTCGATAACGATTGTTCCACCAGTGCTTTATCCAGCGATACCCCGCCCACATTAGAAGCGCAAACAGTACGGCGGCGACTATTTTCCATCCTACGGTTTGAGGTACCCAGCTCACGGGCACTGGTACATCGATATCAATAAGTTCACGTAAAATGTACGTACTGGGTGGCCGATGCTCAGTCATCAACTACCCCCTATCATTTTCTTAAACTGCGCCAAATGTGTGCCTGACGTATCGACTTCCACAAGAGGAATACGATTCCGGCGCATCAGTTTCGAGAGCTGCTCACGTTTAGATTCTATATTGAGAGTGAGCTGACGGTTCACAGAAACCAACATCGACTCATTTTGAATACTGAGTTGCTGCTGCCCATTTCCCATGACCCAACCATGTTCAGACATGCCGCTGGGAAGTTGTTGCTCTAAATGGTCTGAAACCATGATCGCGAGCACATCGTTGTGCTGCTGCATTCGGGTCAAGTGAGACAGATTTTGCTCGCTAGCATCACTCCAATCACTGATAATAATAAGCGTGGTAGACCTCAACTTTAAGCGAAGCAATAATTGAACGATATCGTCAAAACTGGTGCCATTTTGATCCACAGTCGACACATTCAGTTCTTGGTTTGCTTTCGCCAGCTTTTTCAGTTGAGCAAGAACATCATTTTGTGAACGCTTCGATTTGCTCCAACTCAACGCACGATGATCGGCAATCAAAAAACCTACCCGATCGCTGTCTTTGAGCACGCGCCATGCGCATAACGCGGCGATTTCCGCTGCAACGACCGACTTCATCACTTCAACCGACGAAAAAAACATGGCACTACGTTGATCGACAACGATCATGACGTCGCGGTCTTTCTCCTCCGTGTACGTACGCACATGAGGTTTACCGGTTCGCATGGTCACTTTCCAGTCCAAATTCCGAATATCATCACCCAGTTGGTAATGGCGCAACTCTTCGAAATTCAACCCTCGTCCCCGAAAAAGGGAATGATGCCGTCCCGATAAGGCACTGCCCGCTTTCAGGTTTGGCAACAAGTGGAAGGATTGAGATTGTGATTGCAAGCGCACGAGTTGTGCATAATCACAATGGATTCTTGCGTCGATGCTCTGCGGTACTGGCGGGGTTGGTGGGATCATCATATTGAACGCCCCTTTTAGCCAATTTCGACAGAATCAAGCAACGTGTCCACAACCGTTTGGTGGGTAATTCCATCGGCTAACGCATCATAAGACAAGCTAAAGCGGTGCCCTAAAACCATAGAGGCCATTGCTCTGACGTCATCAGGAAGAACATAATCCCGCCCTTCTAGCCACGCATTGGCTCGTGCGCATTTGTCGAGCGCGATTGATGCTCTTGGGCTGGCGCCAACCGCAATCCAATCAGCCAATTTAGTGTCTGCGTATCGCTCTGGTTTTCTCGTCGCCATCACCAGCGCGACAATGTATCGCTCCACAAGTTCGGAGACAACAATACTTGGAAGCTCGCGACGGGCTTGAAGGATAACGGCCGGGTCAATGGTCAATGCTTGTCCATCATCAAGATCTGGCTTGCAGGTTTGTTCTTCTTCAGCCCTGACGAGTCGAATAATCGCTAACTCAGCATCGTCTTCTGGGTAGTCCACATCCACTTTCATGATGAAACGGTCCATTTGTGCTTCTGGTAATGGATACGTTCCCTCTTGTTCCACTGGGTTTTGGGTCGCAAGGACCATAAATAGCTCAGGTAGAACGTGAGTTTGTTCACCCACCGTGACCGTTGACTCCGCCATGGCCTCTAGCAACGCTGCCTGAACCTTAGCCGGCGCGCGGTTAATTTCATCCGCTAACACGATGTTATTGAAAATGGGGCCACGCTGAAATGTGAGTTGAGGCTTGCCTTCAAATTCTTGATAAATTTCGGTACCCGTCACATCTGAAGGTAATAAATCTGGCGTAAATTGAATACGACCAAAATCTGCATTTAGCGTATTCGCTAACGCTTTTACCGAACGTGTTTTTGCTGTCCCCGGCAATCCTTCTAATAATATGTGTCCATTCGTTAGCAGCCCCAGCACTAAAGCCTTCACAACGTGGTGTTGACCCACGACATCTTGCTCAATACGGGTGATAAGTTCGCCGATTTTCTGTTGTGCTGGATTCATGTGTTATCTCATCGAATTGGAGTGTTCTGATAATACCTAAGCGGCTCATAACCTTTGGTTATAGTCACTATAAACTGACGCTTGCAAATATTAAGATTAGTTTAGTCGCCAACAGGACGTTCCACACAAATAACGTCTTAATTTCCAATCACAAAAAAACAATTGGAGTCCCTATGACGACCCGTATTAATAAAGCAGCTATTGGCGTCGGTTTACTCGCCGCTTCTGGCGCAGCAGTTGCCGCAGAGCAACCAAATATTCTTGCTATCTGGGGTGACGATATTGGTATCTACAATATCAGCGCTTATAACAATGGCATGATGGGCTATCAAACACCGAACATTGACCGTATCGCAAACGAAGGTGCTTTGTTCACTGACCACTATGGTCAACAATCTTGTACTGCAGGTCGTGCTGCATTTTTGACGGGTCAAGAACCTTTCCGTACTGGCCTATTGACGATCGGTATGCCTGGCTCTGACCACGGTATTCCTGATTGGGCGCCAACCATCGCGGACTTGCTAAAAGAGCAAGGCTACATGACAGCCCAGTTTGGTAAAAACCATATGGGTGACCAAGATAAACACTTGCCAACCAACCACGGTTTTGATCAATTTTTTGGCAACCTTTATCACCTGAACGCGGAAGAAGAGCCAGAGACATACTACTACCCGAAAGACCCAGAGTTCCGTAAGAACTTCGGCCCTCGCGGTGTAATCAAATCTACTGCCGATGGCAAGATTGAAGATACCGGACCAATGACGCGTAAGCGTATGGAAAATGCCGATGAGGAATTCCTAGAAGAGTCTTTAGCCTTTATGGAAAAAGCAGTGAAAGCTGACAAACCATTCTTCATTTGGCACAACACCACTCGTATGCACGTTTGGACGCGCTTACAAGAAAAATACCAAGGTAAATCTGGCATCAGTATCTACGCAGATGGCATGCTAGAGCACGATGACCACGTTGGTATCTTGCTTGATAAACTTGATGATCTAGGCATCGCTGACAACACCATCGTTATTTACTCTACTGATAACGGTGCTGAAACGGTTTCTTGGCCAGATGGCGGCGCAACGCCATTCCACGGTGAGAAAGGAACAACATTCGAAGGCGGTATGCGTGTACCTCAACTCGTTCGCTGGCCTGGTGTCATTGAACCAGGTTCTAAGATTAACGACATCATGGCTCACCAAGATTGGATTCCAACGCTTTTAGCCGCGGCAGGTGATGACAAAGTTGTTGAGAAGCTAGCGTCGGATAAAGGTGCTACGTACAACAACAAAAACTGGCGTGTACACTTAGATGGCTACAACTTCCTACCTTTCTTTGAAGGTAAAACGGAAGAAGGTCCTCGTGATTCAATGCTGTACTTCTCTGCTAATGCTGAATTGAACGCCGTACGTTGGAACGACTTCAAAATCTCATTCGCTGTCCTAGAAGGTAACATTGTTGATGCAGTTCGCTTCCAAACTAACTGGCCTCAAGTAGTACATCTACGTGCTGACCCATTTGAGAAAGCACCTCATGAATCAGGTATGTACCTACGCTGGATGGCTGACAACATGTGGTTGTTTGTACCAGTAGGCGGCAAAGTTCAAGATTTCATGGCAACGTTGCCAGGTTACCCAATGCAAAATAGCCAAGTGCTAAACCCGGGTAACTTCAACCAAAATACTTACATGCTGCAAGGCAAACTCCAACAATTGGAACAAGTTAGCCAACAAGTTCTTAAGTAAGTTAGTGTATTGATACACCTATGTCTGAGCCGCTAACCCTGTTAGCGGCTTTTTAGCGAGCGCTTCGCTGTAATCAGGCTAACTATATCGAGTGAACATCGTGAAGTGGACAATACGATATCCCTCAGATAGCAATAAATGGTTAATACAGTGACCATTATTCAATTAAAAATAGAGACAACTATGAACGCGATAAAAAATATTATGCGTATAATCATGGTGATCGCCAAAGTACTGATTAAATTCACAGTATTTATGCTAACCATGTTTCTAGGTGCTTACCTGTTAGCGCCAATGGGCACGATCAACTCAAAAGACGTTGATATGGGCTCTTTTACCAATACACCTAATGACGCCATGATGATGATCTTTAATTCAGAGTATTTTAGTGGCTATTTGTTTTCTGTGACCATTGCGCTTGCCGCTTTTGTTATCTATCTACTTTGGCGAGTTCATGAAGTCGCTGTGCATAAGGCGCATGAGAAGAAGAGTTCTCACATCCAGCTCGTGTTTGCCCTCTCCCTGTGTGGGCTATTTGTGCACAAAGCGTGGTGGGTACTGGCCATCATCATCGCCTTTGCCAATTGGGAACACATTGGTGCTTCCATCAGTCGAGTGATTGGAAACAGCCGAGGGTCATCATCGACTACCTCAGCGTTCAACAACCACATCGAAAGCTCGGAGGCCAAGTCATGAAAGAAGTCATGATCCCTTACATCCTTATCATGTGGATCCTTGTTTCGACAGGAGCCATTAAATGGACGCTAAAAAGCGGGTTTTGGATTGTCTCAGGCGGTGCGTTTATTCTCATTATCTTGGGGGTATTATCCCGTCTTTGGGCACCGGTAGACCTAACGTACTCTTCTACAATCAAAGCGCCACATTCTGTACTATCCCCTTTGTTGCGCGAACAGATTGACAAAATACACGTCGACCATAACCAAGTGGTTAAAAAAGGCGATGTTATTTACACGCTAATAGACACGACATCGTATGCCGACCTCGAGAAAATACGAGCATCGATCGTTACCCAAGAAGAATCGATAGCGCAAATGAAGCGTGATTTACATCGCGCTAAAACATCGCCAGAAATCTTTAAAGAACGCGATGTAGAAAACTATCACTCACAACTAAGAATCTCAGAGTCCACTCTCGCTTCTCTGCATGCCGACTACGATCGCGTTCAATTTGAACAAGAGCGTAAAACGGTACGAGCGCCCTTTGATGGTCAAGTCGCGGTCGTCAACGTGGCAGACGGAAGTCGAGTGGGTAATATGCATATCTATGATACGTCGCGTAAATTCTTAGAAATGCGCATCCCAGACCAGACTTTTCGTTATGTGAAGCCTGGTCAGTTTGCTGAGTTTTATGTCGATGCGTATCCAGGCGAAGTCTTTAGAGCACGCGTGCATAGCTTTACCGCAGGAACGGGAGAGTCATCAATTTCACCGCTTCAAGGCCCACAAAGCGTACGTCAACACGTCGGTGCTAATACAAGTACGCATGGACGAACGGTGGTACTTGAAATAATCGAACCAGACGGAAAGGTGATTCCTATAGGTGCTACCGGATCAGCATGGATCGCCGCAACCAAGCCGCACGCATTCTTTGGTTTCATCGATGTCATTGGCGCTGCAACGGTTCGACTTCACTCTTACAAGTCTTATTTAAACGCCATGTAAGCGTCGCTCATAGGTCGCCTATATCCCCCAAGAGAGCGGTTACTACAAGTGATTGACTGCCATCTTGGGGCTTTAACGGAATGACGACAAGGATAGTTTTCATCACATTGTTGACAATAACCATTTGTTAGCGTTAGCTTAAATCATATCACGTCGTCACAAGAGATCGCTTATGACATCTCAATCAAGCGAGAGCTTTGAAACTTTGTTAATGAGTCAATCCGTCGCATTGTCAGGAAGCCAACCCGTTCATTTTGAAGATACCTTTGATGTTGTCGCCAGACAGGTTCTTGATTGGTTCCAGCTGGATCGGCTGACATTGTTTCCTAACTCGATGCTGCTGTTGAACGATGAGCGAACAATGTCAGTGGCAAAAACACCTGATCTAACGTTAGATAAAGTCCTTTTTGCAAGTGGTAACTACATTAACTACATAGACCTTTTAAAATCAAAGTCCATCTGGCAAAGCTTCGACCATCAAGCCCTGAGAACATCGCCTATTACACCGTTAAAATTACTCTACTCTCAAGGAGGACGTTGGCATGGCATTATTCGATTGGAGCTGTTTGGGGAGGTGTGGGGAGCGCTGGCATTTACTCAGTTTGGAGAGCCCGCTAATGGGTTGAATGACAAAGACTTCAGACGATTAAAGATCATCTCAGATACTTGGCTTTGTTATTGGCAACACTCTATCATCGCACGCAGCTTAAACAAAGGGGCTGAAACGGCCATCAACGATAGCGAAAAATTGCTTTTATTAAGTAAAAAGCAGTGCTCGGTATTAGAGTTATTGGCCAAGGGTTACAGTGCTAAGCAATGTGCCGATGCATTATTCTTAAGCCCACGCACAATCGAATCTCATAAATACCGAATGATCGACGTACTAAGACTAAAAAGCCATGCAGAACTTATTCAATTTGCCCTTCGGAATGGCTTTGGTATTGGGCATTAACGTTTCAGATCAGTTTAACGCCACATACTGGCGGTTCACCATACAATTACGCATAACCGTTTTGTAGTTATCCAAATTTGTTTTTTGTTGAGAAGACTGTTGGTTGTTGCCACGAACTCTACCAACGATTAAACCACCAGCGGCGCCTACTTTAGCGCCATCAGAACCACTGCCGCCTGAAATAGCACCAACAGCAGCCCCTGTCGCCGCACCTTTCAACAACCCTCGAGCACCTGACCCTTTATTGCTGGTTACTTCCTCTTGTGTTGTGTTGGCAAGACCTTGGCAGTGCGTTAACTCTTGTTGTGCGACATCTTGCGTTACATTTTTGTAGGAAAATATTAGTTTTGATGATGGGTCTATAATATCACCACCGGTGCCTTCAGCAACCGAATAAGAAGAGGTTGCCATTAACATTGTTATCACTAAGTATTTGTTCATAAAGGGAGTCTTCACACGTTCATTTATAGTTATAAACAATTATGTATGAATGGAATATAAACCCGTACCGTAGAATTACTGCTTAACAACATAATATTCCAATTTTATTCAGTAGTTTTACTGTATTTTTCGCCGGCATGATATGGACAATATCAGCAGACATTCAATAATCGGTAGTAACAGTTGAAGACGACTAAACAAAAAGCAATGGAACTTATAGTACAAGACATTCTTGATCAAACTATCGAGCCCAATCAAAAATTTATTATTAATGAATTATCCCAACGCTATCAAATAGGACTTTCTCCAATTCGCGAGGCTACACAAGAGCTAGCATCTATTGGGTTTATACATTATCAACCAAACGTGGGTACCTACGTTAATCCTTTAACAAAGCTCGAGTTGGAAGCATTAATGGATTACTTGGCGTATCACTTTCAAAGGCAATGTTATAACCACCAAAATGGCCACCAAAAAATTTCCGAAGAAAAATCCGTAAGATTACTTTTTCACTTTATTAAATTAAATCAAGAGTTAAACCAAAGTAATGCGCAATTGCCGAGTTTAACTATTATTGAAGACAATTTTATTGCCATACTTTTCTTACTGCATGATTCAAGTGCAGCAAAAATAATAGATACTTTTTTTAATACGGTAATCTTGAATTTAAGGCGTTATTTTCATCACTTTTTTCTTCAACAGCCGACTCAATGCGCGGTACTGTTTCCGACCTATGAGCTAGACATCATCGTTCGTTCGATCACAGAAAACGATGTGTCGAATTATGGTGAACTGATGGCCACCTTTTTAGAAAGAATGACAGTAACGTTACTCACTGTATTGCCATCAGACCACCGAGAACACACAGAGGTGTGTATAAACAGTAATATAATGGCATAACAGTTAATATCGTTATTCTAACTCAACGGGCGGTCGGAAAGTCATTTCATGCATCACCAAGTCGGCGGGCAATTCTAGTAACTGAGCTATTGTTTTCGCGACGCTTACCGGGTTCATATACTCTGGACGGTCGGCTTCGCGAAAGTTTGTATCCGTGCCACCTGGAAACAAGGAAGTCACCTTAATGCCATGAGGCTGGGCCTCTTTCATCAAAATAGCACTAAAACCAGCAAGCCCTTGTTTCATCGCAGTATAAATACTCATTGTCGCATTTGCTCGTTTCGCCACGGTGCTTATTACATTAATAATTTGTCCGTGTTGCTGAGGTTTCATGACTTTTAACGCCTCACGGCATAGCAGCGAAGGGGCTCTGAGGTTTATCGCATATTGTTCGTCGTATTCCTCTAAAGTAAATTCTTCTATAGAGCACTTACGTGAGATCATCCCTGCATTATTAATCAGCACATCTAAACCACCCAAATGTTGCGATGCCGCTTCAAACATAGCCAACGCCTCGTCAACTACGCCCAGGTCAGCTGCAATCGTATGGCAACCAGTCGCAGCATGTAATTCATCGAGCTTCTTCATGTTCCTGCCAGTCGCGACAACCTCGTGACCTTTCGCACAAAGCTCTATCGCCAAAGCATAACCAATTCCACTTGTCGCACCGGTGACTAAGATTCTTTTATTCATTGGTATCCCTATTTTGTATAAACCGTAAGGCCACAGTATAACCTCAGACAGTGTCAAATGGGCGTTTACTGTTCGTACACTGCGCGTGGCTTTCTCTAAATCTCTGAGATCAATCAACCGAAAGAATGACTTACACCGATACCATTCACCCCCATTCAAATCCCGACCGTTTACTGACGTCTAGCTCACTATCTTACAAAGCCACTCAACCACACTAATACCTAATACCTAATACCTAATAAGCATAGGTGAGTGCATTATGAATCACGCCATTAAAAACATCGCGTTCGTATCAATACTATTGCTGTCATTTGAGAGCGTTGCGGATCCATGGAAAAAACATAAACACCATAAGCACCACAAAAAAGAAGTGCATGTGGTTCATCATTATGACCGGCATCGCCTACCCGACTCAGCGATATTTCTTGCCATTGCTGGCGTTTCCTATGCTTTAATCAATGGGCAATACTATGAAGAAAGAAACGATCACTACGTGGTTGTTGAGAAGCCGAACAAACGTCGTTACCGATTGGGTCAGGTGATCAAGCGGTTGCCTGAAGGCGCGACAGCGGTAAACAAAAAAGGACAACAGTATTTTGTATCGAGAGGAGATTGGTTTTTACCCACAGGGCAAGGAAGATTTGTGGTTGTCAGACCCTAGTATGATGCTATATGGGAAGGCCAACTATTTAAACCGCGTACTCTTTATGGTGCCAAGTACGTGAAGGTAAGATCTGCTGAAAGGTAAAGATAAAGATAAAAAAGGGAGGACTCGCGACACTCGAGCAATCACATTGCAAAGCATCGCTGTTTCATGTCCCTGAAAACGTGAGTCGTTACAGCACCCAAGTCAGGCTAAGTAACAATACGACTGCAGATGTTGCTAAAAACATGGTCGCTAGAGACGCGATTTCTGCCAGTGTTGACATTTGAGCTGGGGTTTCTTGTACTTCAGTGTTTTGATCGTTGTTCAGTGTTGATAGAAGTGCTGAGTTCATTTTTTACCTGCTTTATGTAATTTGATTTCAAGAACAGGTCAAATTTTACTCCTTTTGTGACGTAGGTCAAATATTATTTGGTAATTAATTTACTAAATAAATTCATCCTCGCTTATTAGAAAAGCTAATCCGCCATAGAAAAAGGCCCATATTGGGGCCTTTTGGTTGCAAGGTATCTTTGTGCTGATTAAAAGCGACGATTCAATGCCGATATAAACTGGCGTTTTCTGTCACTCTTCCAACCGTACTCCATCATAAGTGACCAGTCTCGGTTAAAGTTGTAGTTGGCGCCGACTAAGCCTGTCCACTTGTCGATGTTGCTTTGTTTCACCTTATAGTCAATACCAACACCCTCGTAAGTATAGGTGCCGGTTAATGTCAGCGTACTATCTAAGTATGTTGCGCCCGTATAAACAGCTACCGATTGTGATCCCACGGTAGGGAACACTTTACCGACTCGCGGCGATACATTTAGGATTAAGCCTTCCGCATCATTCTTACGCATATCAGCATAAGTAAATGAGACAGGTAAAGTAACAAAATAGTCATTCCAGCCCGTCGCTAATATGGTTCCTAACGTATAGTTAGTGCCATCAAGCGTGGCCTTTGCTACGCCACCAATTTCTCTGCCTTGGAATATACATTCCTTTGGTCTCTCCAGAAACGGAACGCCGCAGTCAGCGCCAGTTTGATCAATTAGGTCATCCCCACTAATCTGTATCCCAATATCAGCGGTACCACTAATTTTACCCACGGCTCCAAACACGTTCATAAATGGGAATAACCATGCATCCAATTTAAGCTGAGGCGATTGCGTGCTATTACTGTTGTTATCAAATGACACGAACTCAATTGGATATTGTTTGGATCCATTAATCCCGACGTTCAAATCCGTAATGTCCATATACTGGAAGGTATTGGTATAGATAAGACTGATGCCATACGGCTTAGGCAGAGAATACCCTTTATCAATAACCTCTTGAGCGAAGAATGGTAACGCTCGGTCCCATTTTTTCGGTGCGGTTGTCCCGTCGGCAACATCTTGATCCTTGTTGGCAATACCAATATCGCCCACGCCCGTTTCGGTAAGGTCATAGTTAACAGAGCTTGATATTAACCTCGCACTGCCTATCGCCGCGCCACCAGAGCTCGACAGCAAATAAATCGGGACATCAGAATCATCGGTACCGATCAAAGTCGTGGCGGCACTAGAGCGGCTTTCACCGTAGCTTAATTCCGCTCCAACCGATACATGCCATACCCCTTTACGATACTTTTCTAGGTCTTCTTTATTATCAAATATGGCTAATGCTTCATAGTTCCCTAACGCTAGACCCGCACCAACATCGTAGCGGTCAACATTAATATAAGTTACGTTATCGTCGACGCTGCTATAAATGGCACCCACACCAGAACCACCACCTATCACAGGCACTTTGACACCCGACATACTGATCGTTGCATAACCGACCGAGTCCGCTAATTGTGTGGAGATTTCAGTGTGGTCTTTTTCAAGCTTGCTGATTATCTCAGAAGACGCGGTATTGATATCGTCGCGAGCTGCTTGACGCTCTTCTGGCGGAATATAGCTACTGCAACCAAATATCAAAAAAGAAGGAATGATGCCTATCCACTGTATTTTCTTACGCATACCTATAAACCCTTCATCACTCTAACGGCAGAACACTCTATGTGGCTTTTTCTCACTGTACTCGTGTATTGTTTAATCATTTTGTATACATATTATTGGTTCACTCACTCGTTTAGTAAGTTATTGTTCACTATGATAGTAATTATGGCATGTCGTTGTAATTTTGCGCTTTTACTTACACTTATTTCGAAATCGGCTCTCTCGAGAAGGAAAATACCGGTCTACCGAAATACTCGCCAAACACAACTCGTTATTCTAAGCTAATGGGTAGTAATAGTGCAAACACTCTAATTTAATGGTTTTTATCATATCCGTTCAAATTAACGCCACTCCCAACACTAAATACACGTCAGCAGAAAGGCATTAATTCATGCAAAATATTCACGAGTTACTGGGCAGCCGCTTTCCTATTATTCAAGCACCAATGGCGGGAGTACAAAATAATGCCCTCGCCATAGCGGTAAATAAGGCCGGTGGCCTAGGTTCAATTCCCTGTGGTATGTTGGGTATAGAGGCTATTGTTACTGAGATTAAAACGATCAGAGCTGCCACATCTCGTCCTTATAATCTCAACTTTTTTTGTCATGACATGCCTCAATACGATGTGAGTCAGCATCAACACTGGCAACAGACTTTGAGTCCGTTTTTAGCGGAATTGAATATCGATAAAGACACCATCCCGAAGAACGCAAATCGAATGCCATTCAACCACGATATTGCCGATGCCATTGAGCCGTTTGTCCCTGAGATCATTAGTTTTCATTTTGGCCTTCCTGACAAAACACTCATAAACCGAATAAAAAGTTGGGGCACGCGTATTATCTCAACCGCCACCACCGTTAAAGAAGCGCAGTGGTTAGAACAAAATGGCGCAGATGCCATTATTGTGCAAGGCTTGGAGGCAGGTGGTCATAGAGGGATGTTTTTAACGAAGGATCTCGCAAGCCAAGCTTACCTGTCGATACTACTGCCCAATGTCATCGCTAACGTTAATATACCGGTCATTGCGGCGGGAGGAATTACTGATCAAAAGGATATGGAGAACGCGCTTGCTCTCGGGGCGCAGGCTGTTCAGGTGGGCACTGTGTTTTTGCTGTGTTCGGAAGCCACCACCTCTGACCTTCACCGCGCTGCCATAAAAAACGGCGCGAGAAACCGACATACCGCTCTGACCAATATTTTCACTGGGCGCCCTGCCCGCGGTATCGTCAACCGAGCAATGGAACGACTTGGATACATCAATGAGAATGCGCCCACCTTTCCGTACGCGTCCTTGGAGATGGGTTTGTTGCGCGCCTCAGCAGAGAAGAAGTTATTAAGTGATTTTTCACCACTTTGGTGTGGTGAAAATACAGCAGGATGCGCCGAGGTTTCAGCGCAAGTCATCATTCATCGACTTATGGGGCAACCATAATGCCGCACAATCGTATTGTTCCATAACAAGGTGTTTTTTGAATCTTATCCTGCTTTGAACGTTATTTTGTATTTACGTCGAATATCGGTATATCGGTTGTTCTATGCCTTAACACAGACGATCAAAGCATTACCTGAATGTAAGTCCCAAGGCACAATTTTTTCATAGTCGTGCTCAAAAACATGAACGTCAAAGCGTCGTTTCAATAACGAAAGCAGCTCTTCAATAGTCAATGCGACCATCGGGTGCTCATCATGCCAAACCTGTGTTTTTTGCTCGCTGGTTTTCTCGATGCTGAGCAATAATGATTGCTGTTCCCCTTGCCCGCGATACTGCCAGCCAGAACGAAAAGTCAACGCACTCCCTTCATGGTAAGTGGTGTGTGTCACAAACGAATGGTTGTCAATCTTAAGGCAGTCCACCACATTAAAACAAAACATACCGCCTTTTTTTAGTGCATTAAAGGCATGATCAATACACGCTTCAAGCTGGCGGAGGCCACCATTATAATGAATGGAATAAAGAAAACAGGTAATGAGATCGACAGGCTCCGCAAGCTCAAAATTAGCCATATCTTGTAAAGAAAACTCAGCCTCTGGGCAACGCATCATGGCCTTGTCTAGCATAGGTTGGTTAATATCGAGTCCACTACTTTGATAACCAAAATCAATAAAATGACGAACGTGCGGACCGGTTCCACACGCGAGGTCTAGATGGGTCGTACCACCGTTACCAAATATCTGATGTAAGCGTCGCACACTGTAACTTTGGGCATGATAATCAATATCAGCACACATCAAATCATAATAACTTGAGAGGTCGGTATAAAGCGCGTTAGTAGACATAGTCGGTAGATCGTATAAGAGAGTTTTTCAGGGTGGCGCATCGTATACGAATTTATGACTTTCGCTAAGATATTATCGATTCCGTTACCATCATAATCGACACACGCCAACTGAATATCCTGTAAGGCCTTATTGAATAAGGGCTGAATCGCGCTCTGAGATGTAAATGACTCATAGCTCGTCGAGTCACGCTTGTAAGATTTATCCTAATTGCACCGACCACCATCGGTCAGCTCAGGTGTAACAAACACTACCGACTGCGAAGTCTTACCTTCGTATAGAAAGCCTCCATTTTGAATAAAACACCGCCTATCTAAACGCCGTCATCCCATATAGGGTGGGGTGTCGAACAGGTTTCATGTTACTATATCGTCATCAGCTTTATGAATGTGCAACTACTCTCATTTGTTTGACTGATCATGGTAGAGTTCTGCTATGAAAACTGATGAGGATAAATAATGAGCAAATTAACCGCAGCGGAAAGAAAAGCACGCGATGATGAACGCTTTTCTCAACGCGTAGCAGAGCGCAGAGAAAAAGGCGAAGATGTCATTGCTTATGCGCTGACGACGAAAAAGGCCGTCAAGTTTTTGAGCAAGTCTGAGCGAAAAGAGCTCAACCGAAGAAAGCTTGCTAACCAAGAAGAAAAGCAGCTCAAAGAAAAAGAAGAACTAAAACGGATTGAAGCCTCGTTTACGAACGACGAAAACGACCAATAATCCCGATTTATTGCTTCGAGGCTTAATGTACGACACACCATTTAACACCATGGTACATCGCATATTAAGCCTACCCTCCCCCTCCGGCATGCCGCCGATTATGCGGCCACCAGACCCAATCCTTTACCGAACGTATGGATTCGCCAAGTAATCATAGCCATTTTCGACCAAAGACTGTTCTAACATATCAATCACCTGGCGGCTTGTTTCATGACGCATGATGTCAGAATGACGCTTATGGCTTAGTAGGACAGACGAAATATGTTCGATCTCATACTCAAAACCTCCACCACGTACCGGCATATTAATCTGATGAAACTCGCCTTTATAGGTGATGTCTATTGTCGTCGGGTTCCACCATTTGCCATGAATAAGAATCTCAAGCTCAGTGCCCCGAATAACCGCTTCGCGTTTCAGATCTCGAGTAATCGACGCACCAATTGTACCGGCCATGTCCCCCTCAAAGATAAACGTTACGTTCTCATCCACTTCACTTTGACTATTATCATTAGTGTATTCAGCACGTGGACGTGAAAGCATTGAGTTCGTCAGTTGGCATAAGTCCGCATACAACCATAAGCCATAGACACCGACATCCAACGTCGCGCCACCGGATAAGTCCGGATTAAACAAATGCCAATTTCCGTCGAATTCATGCCAGTTGCCAAACGAAGCCTCGACTGAATCGATGCTGATATTATTATCGTGAATAAACTGCTTCATCATTTGATACGCAGGAAACGCCACCGTCTTCATTGCTTCAGCTAGCAAAACGCCTTTGTCATTCGCCAACGCGGTCATTGCATCCCAATCTTTTACGTTGGTAAATGCCGGTTTTTCAACTAAGACATGCTTACCTTTGCTTAAAAACAGCTCAACGAGGTCTTTATGAAATGGGTGGATGGTTGCAATATAGACCGCATCTACATTGGCATCGCCTGCAAGCTCTAAGTATGAACCATACGAAACAGTACATCCGTATTGGTTCGAGAAGCTAGAAGCCCGCTCCTCGTCACGTGCAGCCACGGCATAAAGCTCAGCATTATCGACGTGACGGGTTAAGTCTTTGACGAATCGATGGGCAATATTGCCTAAACCTGCAATTCCCCAACGTAGTTTCTTATTCAAATGTGTCGCTCCTTGCCCCACTGTTTAGTGGCGTCTTATTGCGTATTTAAGTGATTATTTAAAGGCTTACTTAATCACTTTTTTAATGGTCATCTCAGCTAACTTAGGACTCGCTACTTTTAAAGCCTTCGGCGCAAGTTTTCTGCCGACTTTAATGGCTCGACCTAATTGTTTTTTAACCGCTACGCCTCTTTTCATGGCTTCCATTCGTTGTCGATTTCGCTGCACATTGTTGGCCTCAGAAATTTCTGACCTTAATGTCAGTTTAAGTGTCTCGACGCCGAAGTGTGCTTTCTCGGGAGAAATAGACAAAGGCAAAGCCAGATCAGCGTTTAACAAGGCTTGGTTATACGCCAGTGCCTGAGAAATAATGGTTGCCTTTGTGGTCGTCGGATTATCAAGGGCATACGGTGGTTGCCACTCACCAATTGGTTTTAAGTTATCAACTTGGTTCACGACGCAGACAACCACTGGCTTTTTACGAGAGACGTTTTTTTGTTCGACATAAAATTGCTCAAAGCGTTCGTTTAACTGACTATCCAATTGACGTGCTGACTGGTTGGCCTTTAAGACCCAAAGCACTAAATCGGCTTCAATCATTTCATGCAGCATGTTTTGTTCCGTTTTGTCTTTACCGTCTAGGCCTTGTAAATCAACCAATCTAACATCAATATCATCCACCAAAGCACGGTATGTCGTTGATGTGTCGGTAGACGGCAACGCATCCACCTCCGCCACCAGTTCATTTTTCAACAGATTGACCAATGATGACTTACCTGACCCCGTTTGCCCTACCATCACAATTCTAATCGGCTCCAACTCTGGTGCGAATCGTTGCTCATCCAGTTCATAAGCATCTGATACTTGTAAATCCTCTTCATCAAAGCTGAACCTACCACTGTACAAGTCGATGGCAACAGCGGCTATCTCGTCAAGCAAGGCTTGCTTCGACATCGCTTGCATATCATCAACCACCCCTCGTGTCATCGATGAGGTGGCTTGTTCTCTACTGAGGTCAGACACGACTTTTAACGGATTGTAATACAGGTTTTTCGCGTGGTTTGCCCAGATTGCCGCTTTCACTATTTTCTGGCCTAACTCCCCATATTTGTCGTAGGCTTCATAACCCGCTCGAATGTAAGAAATCTTGAGATATTCAATTCCGGGGATGTTGTCATTCACCACAAGCTGATACCGACGACTCACCTCTTCCAGCAACTTTAACCCTTCGGGAATCGAAAAATTTAGTGTTTTTTTATCAAATCTCTGAGCAATAAACGCCAATACATCAAGGCCTACGGTGTCGATGTCACGCCATTGTACGTCGTCTTGTAAACACTCTCGTGTATACTTTTTTGCAGCGTTCCAAATAACCCGCTCTTGTTGAGACCAATCTTCAGAGGCTTTTACGAGCCCATCCTCAATTTCAGCACCGCCGCTTTCATTATTAGTCTCGGCTTCTCCTTTTTGGTTAGCCTGGTTTTCTTGTTTAGCTTGCTTGCCGGTGTCAGGCTTGCTTGACGAAACACTAAGCACATAAAGAGGAAGTGTGACGATCAAAGTACTCACCAAGATCGCAATCGCCAGTTCCAATATATAGCCATATTTAAACGCCAACACTAACCCAAAGCCCATCATAATAACGATTGGTAATACGGCAGACATCACGACAATGCCCCAACGACCACCTGACAGTTCAGAGAGTAAACGATAAAAACTCTTAATCTTTTTCATAACCGGATGCCGCCTTACCTTTTTTAAGTGCCTCTTTATAGATCGCCTGCATCGCGTCATTCGACACGTCTTCACCCTTACTCTTATGATAAAAGTAAAAGCAGGCCGCGCGACCTAGGCCATAGGTCGTTGCAAAGCTGACCGCGGCTGCAGCAACGGAGCCGACGGTTTGTCCGTAAACGGGGATAAGCTTGATAAGTTGCCTTGCCCCAAATTTAACACCATATTGCAACGCGAAACTGCCGCCAAGTGTACCGATAAGCTCACTAAACGTGCGTTTGTTCCACTCAACGCCATATTGATTCGCTAAACTGTGCAACATCTTGGCTTGAATGGCTGGCACTGAAACCAAACCAACAGCCGGAACAAGATCGCTGGCTGACGCACTTCCGGCATACCAAAGTACTTCCTTTTCAACCTGGTCATAGTTAGCCTGCTCAACGGTTTCATGTTCTTTATCCGCTACCATCATGCCAACAACAGGAAGCATGACACTCAGTTTTTCAATTAATTGCTCATACTGATAGACGGACCCATTAGGGGCTTCAAAATCAACACCGATAGAATCAAAGTTACTCCCCCATACCTGTTGGATTTGATGGTTATTAAACGTTATTTGTCTCGTGCGGTCTTGCTCACTACACAATAGGACACCACTATGAACCACAAGCAGATGGTCCATGTTTTTCTTTATCGATTTTAAGGCCGATAACAACGCAGACTGCTCTGGATCGTCAACCCTCATCACAACCACCAATGCATGCGCTGACTTTCCAATTTCGGCTATGTCCAACGCCGGGTCATAATTGCTCTCGCCCACGCCTCTGGTATCCAAAAAGCGCATTACCGGTTTATCTTGCGGAAATTGATAGCTTTTAGAGGTCATCGTACATGGCGCAAAACCGTTACCCACCTCAACGGATGACAAGCCCGTCATCGCTTGAATAAATGACGACTTGCCAGCACCTGTTTTACCTAAAAGCCAAAGAGTTGGCAGATGCTGGCGCTGATACTCATGTGCGGATGTGAGATCAGAGTTTTTACTTGGGTTAATAAAGCCTTTGATTTGCTCGAACATAGTCATCCAATAAAAAGTAAAACATACTCTTACCCAAGAGCCTCACCGAGTCTCTGGACGCAACCCACTCCACTTGCACGTGTCCCTTGCAAGCCGATGGAGAAAGGCAATGGCGCACCTACGCTATATTTTTAGCGCTTATCTAACCATAATCCAGAAAGCCGCATTAACCCAATAGAATCAACGCTATGCCCCCTTAAAGATGGATGCGCTTTAAAAGCGATGGATATTTCACCTAATGGAACGATGAAACGCTTTTGCTTGCACTGATTTTCAATTTCTTTAAATAATTGCGCTAAATTATCTGAATACAGAACCTCATCCATCCATTGGTTTCGTAATACACTGGGAAGAAGGTATTGTGCGACCTCACTACCCAGTAACCAATAATACTGATCCAGCAGTCTATCTTGACCAAATAGGTAATCATTCAGCCATATCATGGCGTTATTTCGATCGTTAACCGCCACCAGTTGCACGCCGGCGTCGCGCAGCGAATCAAGAATACCACTTAGTGATTCAGCTTGATGAGCCCAATATGAGATCTCTTGCCCCGCTAACGATGTCTCTTGCGCTCCTTGCAATGACTGATGTTTGTCGGCAGCAACAATGGCAGGATAAACGTGATCATCTCCAAATAATGTTCCGCACAATGAACGTTCTGGCGTCTGCGTTGCAATGCCTTGGGTGACGACTTTGGCCAATCGCTCACGAATTTCAAATGCCAGCGTCGAGTGAATACATAGTGCTTGGCAGCCGGTTAATTTTGAATGTGTTATCAGGTTATTGGCACCGTCTTGCTTAAGGTCTACATGCGCCCCGTCATATTCAATAACATGGCCGCATTGTTCGCGGTTACTATCATCAACCGTCCAAAATTGCGCGCGTTTTAGGATGCCATGGGTACCAAAATAACGGTCATTCTTGACTAATGACCAGCGCTCGTGGGCTCGGGTTTCCCAACGGTAGCTCCCGGTACCAAAAGGAAAGCTAGGTTCCGACATATTATCTAAATACACACTGCTATGGATATCGGCCAATGCATGTAATAAAAGTGGGCTTTGATGCAAAAGTTCGATCTCAACCCACCTTTTATTCACTCGGACGTGTTTCATACCGCTAAACGCTGATGCGTTTAATGATGCTTTGCTCTGAAGCCTTTTTAGATGATGCTCAACATGTTCAGGTGTCAACAATTCGCCATTATGAAAATACACATCAGGTCGAATTCGAAACGCGAACCCGGTTTCAGTTTCGTGAAACTCATGAGCAAGATGTGGAACGAAGGAATGGGTGGTTGAATCAAATTGAATGAGCGTATCGAACATCGCATTCACATAAAGACCCGCATTAAGGTTAGTCATCGTACGTGGATGACATGATGGCAACGAGTATGAAACCAACGCCACCAACTCATCGGGCCGATCGATATCATCTGAATAGAGCTTTAACCACTCTGGCAGATTACGTTTGAATACATGTTGAAAATGAAACCGTTCAGCAAATTGGCAAGCCTCACTCAACCCCCCAGTCGTAATCATAAGTTGCAGTCTATCGATAAGGAGTGTTTCAAACGAGTGCATGATCATCAGCGTCGATTTATTCCCACGCCCCAGCCCCGGTTTCCATTCAACCCATAACAAAGCAGATAGGCTTTTCATTATGTTAGCGACGTTTCGATTTGAACAGACTAATACTTCAGCTAACAAAGCCTTATCGACGACCACTCGCTCTAGCCCAAATCGGGCTTCCAATTGCTTCAGTCTCTGAAAGTGAATTGTTGTCGCTATCGAGCTCATCTCAGTTCCTATCCATATTTAACCGTCAACTCAGCACTTCTTAAGGCTGACTTTAAGAGACAATATAAAAGATGCAACACCGAAATAACAGGTTTCTACTTTTACTTTCATCACTCTCCCCCTGATAACGCCGCCACATTAACTGCAAAGGTTATTATCATGAAGCAACCTTCACGCACACTCATTTCTCTCAACTTATTCTCAGGGGGTGAACCATGCAGGACCCATCAGTGAGGTATTTTCTGGAATATAGATTAGGGGGGGACTATGCGACCGTCGAAGCAGTCGAAGAAAATTCATTCCAAGAGTTACGAGCTAACCTTGTGTATTTTCTCTTCTCTAAATATTCTTGGTATTGAGGGTCAGATGGTGTGACAGCACTTCAGATATTGCATCAATCGTGCTGCGTTTTGGTCAAAACCGTAGCTATTAGAGTCGGCAAGACTTTCTGACACCAACTCTAATGCTAACAGGTGAAGTACTTCTAGTGCGGCCCCGTAATAACAAAGGCGCGATTATCTAGTCTCCGAAAGTGCGATTTTTAACTTAGACTATGGCACTCCATGCCCTTTAGATGCCGCCCATACTCGATACCACTGCTCGCGACTTAACTCAATGTCGAGAGCATCAACCGCCGCTTTGACTCGATCTATTTTTCCAGAGCCTATGATAGGTAAAGGCTTAGAAGGAAGACGCTTCACCCAAGCATAAATTACCTGATCAATAGTGCTTACTCCTACCTCTTGGCGAATCGCCTCCAGTTCACCACGGACTCGCTGTGCCTGCTCAGACTGGCCAGAGAAGATTTCACCACCCGCTAACGTTGACCAAGCCATTGGTGAAACACGAAGTTGTTGCAATTGATCTAGGGTGCCGTCGTGAGCCACTTCTATATTCAGCGGATTGATTTCCACTTGATTGGTAACAAGCGGCTTACTTAAGCGAGACTGAAGTAAGTCAAACTGACGCGGCGAGAAGTTAGAGACACCAAAATGCTTAACTTTACCGACCTTGTGCAGTTCAGTGAATGCACCCGCTACTTCATCCGCGTCCATTAAGGCGTCGGGGCGATGAATCAAAAGGACATCAATCTCATTAATACCCAACCGCTGCAGCGAATTGTCTACCGATTCATAAATATGCTTTGCACTTGTGTCGTAGTGATTGATTTTTCTGTCTGGGAATTTCTCACTGCACAACTGAATATCGCATTTGGTGATGATTTGAATCTCATCACGTACTTGGCTATCTAGCGCTAACGCTTCGCCAAACAATTGCTCACATTCATAGTTTCCGTAAATATCAGCATGGTCAACCGTTGTCACCCCAAGCGCGATATGTTGCTTTAAGAAAGTCAGTCGTTCTTGCGGGGTCATCCCCCAATCGGCTAGTCGCCAATACCCCTGAACCAGTTCAGATAACTCTGGACCACTTGGCGCGGATGTTATTTTCGAAACCATTGATTCTCTCCTTATATTAGACTAACGACATCCTATGCTGCTTTCATTCACCTCTCAATGAGTAATCGCGCCATTCGGGAAGCGACATACCAATTTTCATGCAAACCCTTCCTAATAAAACCTAAAAATCCCTAACCAACCCTCTCTTTATAAAAATCACACATCGCCGTTCGCCCCACCCAGACAATGGCCAGACCCAATCACAACGTGTGATATTTTTTTATCATTCACAAACCCAATCAATAACCAAAAACAATCAACAAGACCAAATACCACAAAACATCCAATTAACATCAATCGAATTTATTGGCAGTTCACCCCGCTTAACTATTGACACTTTAAATAGTTATCAATTCATCGGTCCAATTTATGTGACTTAGATTAAACACCTGTTTGGATGAAATATTTTACACTGTAACCAAATGATGAAGTCATTAATAACAAGAAGTAAATACAAGCGCTAAATATAACAACTACGTAAACCTGTCCCCCAATAGTGG
>NZ_JBFROV010000021.1:0-99468 GCF_041471725.1 Vibrio sp. 10N.261.51.F12
ATTTTATAAATATAATTTTCCATATTTGCAATGAACTTTCTATAAAATTGAAATCGATCACATTTAAAAGCATATCGAGTTAGGAAATAGCAGGATAAAATGATATTGTCAGACAATTAATGTTGGCTTTTCGTTAATAACACTCGCGGAAAAATGTTAACAACCATGATGAGCATTGAGCATCTCGCAAATAAACAACCGAGATCGCCCCCGTCATGTGGTCGTTCTATCTAGCCTACTAGTGAGAAACACGATGACAAATCACCCACCTCTACTATGAAAAAGGCGCGCTTAAGACTTTAAACCTTTGCAGAAGTTCCACAATCCACCCATTTGTATTATAAAACATAGTAAAAGAACGGTAACGTGGCTCACAAAACCCACCCAATATCCGTGCTAGATAAAACCATCTTCCAAATTAAAAGTAATTAATAAAAACAGTAACTTAACTAAGGCTATTTATAATTTGTTTATATAAAAAACCCTAAAACCTCCTTTTTCGGTAGATCCAAATCACAGAAAAAAGTCATTTATAACCGTATTATATTTGTCATACATTAAAACAAACTAAAGTATTAAAGGGTTATAAATGAGTACTTTTAATAAGGTTACAGTAGCATTGGTATCAGTAATGGCAGCGGCTTCGGTAAGTGCTGCATCTGTCGATTTCCGTCAAGAATACAAAAATGAGTCCGGCGATTACGCAAGCCGTGTAAAGATTGGCTCTAGTGTTGGTAACCACTACTTTGGTGTGGAAGCAAAACAAAAAGGTAAGCCTTTCTCTGACCTAGAAGCGGGCGACAATGAATTTGAATATGGTTACAACTTTCAATTAGACGACCACTGGCGCGTACAAACTTCTATGCCTATTACCTTTGGTAATGGACAAACCACTTATAAGCCGCAAGTTCGTGTTCACTATAAATTTGACAGTGGTCTAACCGCTAAAATGCGTTATCGTCATGAGTTCAGAAACTATGCCGGAGATAACACAGCAACAGGTCGTGACGATGAGCAACACGGTTCCCTGAGCCGCAGCAAGTTAACCGCTAACCTTGATTACAACTGGAATGCGTGGCAACTAGGTGCAGAAGCCAACTATGCAAACGACCTACTCAACAAAGAATGGAAGATGGGCACTAACGAAGAATACGAATGGGATTACAACTTCAAAATTGGCTATAAAGAAGCGGATTGGGATTGGAGACCATACGTAGAAATGGGTAACGTACAATACAGCAATGGCGACGAAAAAGGCCGTCAACTGCGTGCTCGTGTTGGTATTACTTACAGCTTCTAATTGAGAAGTTAACAGCACATTCAATAAAAGAGGCGCTCCTAGGAGCGCCTCTTTTGATTTGATACATTAAATTAATCGCATCACGAGCTATTCGTACTTTATTACTCAGTCAACAAGACGCTTAGCCCGGCACACCTACTGACTGAGTCGGAACAACTTACCAATGCATGGGTATTGTTTGTGAAACAGGCGAGTACTTTGTGCAAGAAACAATTCCGCCGTCGCTATCGCATCAATGAGTGCATCGTGGCCATTATATTCGGGAAGCCCATATCTAGCGCGTGTTTCGGACAAGCGAACGTCTGTTTCAGTGTCTTTACTCACCGCATTCGCCATTGCCTTCTCAATCGCAAGAGTATCAAGCCACATAATGGGCAAGTTCTGCACACCGTAGTGGGTACTTAGATATTTTTCGACAAACGCCGCCTCTATCATCGACCCATGAGCAATGAGAATCCTATCTTTTGATGCACTGAAGAGCTGAGACATCGCATTATCCAAGGACACGCCATTTTGGAGCATTTCCGGGACGATATGATTAATGATAGCGGTTTCGGCCATGATACCTTCAGGCGACTCCACATAGATGTGCCTCGCACTATCAAGCTCAATAGTGTAATTATTAATGGCGACCCAGCCAAGGCTCAGTACAGAGTGTTGATCCGCATCCATACCTGTCGTTTCAAAATCCACCACGAGGTAATCGTGCATCGTGACAAGATCATCTATCTCAGGAGGGGCTGTTGTCAGGAACTCCGCAATATTGTCTGGCAATGCCGTCTGTGCCACATACTTCTGCCTTTGCTTTAAAAAATGCTGATAGACGTGAAACTGATTCAATACCGACTTTAACATGCTAGGCATACGTTATAGCCTCCCGCCAAATCGAACCTTCGCGGCTTCTTGCAAGTTCGCAATAATGCGGAATGCATCTTTTAAGTTACCGCGCTCAAAGCTACCAAAGCTGTCTGGGTTGATATGATTATCCGGTATCTCACCTTTCTTCAGTGCCTCGAGCTGATGATGCTGCCTAAACATCAAAATAAATTGATAAGCATTAATGATATTCTTCAGCGCATCGTCGCTTAACATACCGTGCTCATTTGCTCGAGTAAATCGCTCGTCGGTAGAGGACGAATCACACTCGACAGCCAATCCATAGATGCGAGCTAAATCAATGATTAAGTTAATGGCGTATTTCTTGATATTGAGTGTTTTCCGATTTTCACCCGTTTTTTGCAGTACCAGCTTGTTAAACACACCCAATGGTGGCTGCGTATTGATCGCATCCCGTACCAAGATACCCAAGAACTCACGGTTACTACGAATATTTGCGTGCAGTTCATCACGCAATACATCGGCATAATGAGCCTCACCAAAGACACAGCGAATCTCCAAAAACACGCTGATATTGAGAAGGCGCTCGTATTCAGGGTTCGCTACCCATTTCTTATAATAGTGCTTCCAAGTACTCAGTGGTTGACACCATTTAGGTGTCGCAGCCATATATTTGCCAGGGCATAACGGGTAGCTACAGGCATCTAGCCCATTGACTACATACTGAGAGAGGTGACGGAAATACACTTTATCGTTATCGGTCGCATCATCACTAAGCACGAGGGCATTATCTTGATCCGACAACATATGGACCTCATTTCGGGCATGCGAACCAGCAACAATCCATGCAAATTTACAAGGTGGTGGGCCAAGCTTATCAATCGCAATTTGAATCAAGCGACGGTTATAGGCATCCATGATCATGGACAACACTCGCCCAATAATCTCCGGTGCAACCTTGCCTTCAACCAGTGCTTCAAAAATAGCTTGTCGCTCAGCAGTAAAGCTCGATAGCGTTCGAACGCTCGTGGCATATTTGATTTTTTCAATCAAGAAGATGGCTTGCATACGGTGGTTTTGGACTAAATGCGTCGTTGTTAACAGACCAACAACTTCGCCGTTTGAGACGACAGGCAGCCCTCTAACATTGTATTGCATCATGAGGGAAGCCGCATGTAAGACAAGGTCATCTGGACTAACGACTAAAGGATTTTGAGTCATCACTTCTCGAATGGGGGCATTAATATCGTGCTCTTCGGCAATAACGCGCTTTGTCATGTCTCGGTCGGTCATCAAACCAACGAGCTTGCCATTTTCTCGAACTACGGCAGTAGAGCAGCGCTTTGTCACTCGCATTTCATGCGCGACTTTTTTGATTGGTGTATCCGCATCAACAACCGCAATCACACCACTTGCCACTTCCGAGACTTTCTTGACGAACAGGCCTTTTTCTTTGTTTGACCATACCACATCTAATGCCGACTTAAGACGCACCTGAGCTTGCGACGCAAAATGTTCCGCATACTCTGGGTGTTGTTTAAAAATACCCTCCAATACATTATGTGGTATCAGGTAGAGTAATGTATTTTCAATGGCGACGGCTTGGTAGCCCGTTTCCGATGTCACATCATCATCTAAGAACGTAAAACCAAACAAGTCTTCGGCGCCTAAGCGGGCACGAAGCACGCCGTCGGTCTTGCGTTGTTCCATTGAGCCCGTGCGAATGACATACAAGTACTTACGCTTTTTATCGCCGCACTCTTCTTGGTCTCCTTTGCTATGGGTGTCAACCAAACCGCTGCAAGGATCAATCACATCACCTTTACCCAGATAGATGATTTTTATTTCCGCTGCAATTTGTCTCAGCAGCGGATCAGAAAGCTTATCAAACGGGTCAATATGGCTCAAAAATTGGGTGATATTGGGTAACAAAGCGTGTGACATTGATGATCTCCTACGTTCTTTATGTCTTATTATATCAGTAGATAAACACTTTGGTCGTGACTGAGATAAGAATATCAAGATAAAAAAAGGGCAGCGAAAGTCGCTGCCCTTGATAAACGTTGTAAATTGGTTAGCTTGCGAGTGGCAAACGGTGATTTTCTTCTTTCAAATGACTTGCTGACGCTTCGCGAGCTTTATCACTATCTCCAGCCATGATGGCTTCATAAATAGCACGGTGCTCATTGATACATGTCGAGCCGCCTTCGGATGAATGCGCAATGAAGTTAACGAACATTGTCGTTAAAATATTGCCAAACGGCAGGAAGAAGTCATTCGCGGTTGCGTTAAAAATCAAACTATGAAAACGCATGTCCACGTCCAACCACTTATCTTGGTCGAAGTTTTCTTCTTTAGAAACTTCAACCATTTCTTGGAATGTTGCGGAAAGTTCAATGCGTTGATCGGCATCTGCAAATTTAGCCGCCAATGCGCAAGCCTCTGGCTCGATGGCACGGCGAAGGCCAAGGAATTGCGCACAAAATTGTTCTACGTCGTTTAAGCCATCCATCCACTCAATCAATTGTGGGTCAAGGAAATTCCAGTAAGCGCGGTCAACAACCTTAGTACCAATTTTCGGGCGTGACTCTAACAGGCCTTTCGAGGTCAATAGTTTTACCGCTTCCCTAAGTGCTGTGCGGCTGATACCGAATTGCTCACACAAGGCCATCTCGCCAGGGATAATTGAACCTTCAGGTAACCGACCAGAAAGAACACCACGAGCGATCTCTCGTGCAACCTGCACATGGATGCTTCGCTTGGAGCCTGAAATTGAATTAAACTTACTGCCTGACATATGTACTTCGCTTAGTGAAAGGTTTATGTATTATTTTAGCAGGTATTGTATCATCTAGCGTGCTTACCTCCTTGCGAAAATACCCATTTATTCGACATTCCTCTCTTTTTGTTCCACATTTTTAATACCGACATCACAGTAAACACCGCTTATTTTGAGACTTCCTTCACAACATTTCACCATTTACACAAATTATGTGACCGTAATTGTCTTTTTAAGCTAACAAACATTGACGCAATTAAGTGATATTGTATGATTAATACATATTGTAAAAATAGGTAATGCTGACATGTTCAATGATCTTAAGAACAAACGTGTTCTAATTACTGGCTCTACCGCTGGTATGGGTCTGGCAACCGCGCGCGTTTTTGCGAAATATGGTGCCAAAATTGGCATCAATAGTCGTCGCGCAGGGCCTCATGTTGAAGCAGCGATAACGGAATTAACCGAGCTCGGTGCTGACGTTGCCTATTTTCAAGCAAATTTAATGGATACGAATGAATGTGAAAAACTGATCGGCGAATTCACTGACCACTTTGGTGGCCTTGATGTACTGATCAACAATGCGGGTGGCCTTGGTGGGCGTGAAAACCTTGAAAGTATTGACGACGAGTTTTATGAACGGGTAATGAACCTAAACGCGCGCTCGGCCTTGATGACAACCAAGTTTTCCATTCCTCATCTACGCCAGTCGGCGCTTGAATCAGGCCAAACATCCTGTGTTATAAGTACCGGCTCGATTGCAGGGCGCGAAGGTGGCGGTGTTGGTGCGGGGATTTATGCAGCTTCCAAAGCGTGGTTGCACGACATTCATCGCAACTGGGTAAAAGAATTTACCAAGGACAATATCCGTTTCAATATCGTGTCTCCCGGTACTATTGATACTGCGTTTCACGACGGTAAGACTCACGAACTTAAAGAAGCCATTGCAAATGGGATCCCAATGGGCCGATTTGGCAATATTGATGAAGTGGCGCCATCATTTGCGTTTTTTGCCTCGCACGCTTGTAGCGGTTACATCACAGGTCAGATCCTTGACGTCAACGGCGGCCAATTAGCACCGTAGCAAATTCACGTTTCGCTTAGTGGTTAAGGGGAACGTTTTCTATTTATAAGGTCCATTTTATGGCTACTTTTCATGCAGTTGCAAGTTCAAGTCGACGAATTCACGTCCAGATAGCAAAAGAACTGGCAAGCAAAATATTAACCGGTGAGCTCAAAGAGGGAGAAAAGCTCCCGAGTGAACTTGAATTATGTGAACAGTTTGGTATCAGCCGAACCGCGTTACGTGAGTCGACAAAGCTACTTTCTGCTAAAGGGTTGATTGAATCAAAACCTAAAGTTGGTACCAACATCATGCCACGTCAGTCATGGCACTTTCTTGATCCTCAGTTTTTGGATTGGGTTAAAGATACGAACAACGTACAGCGATTTCTAACGCAGTTTTTAGGACTTCGTAAGGCTATCGAACCAGAAGCATGTGCGATGGCAGCAAAAAACGCGTCCATTGAACATCGCAAAGCACTATCTGTCAGCTTTCAGAATATGACACATGCGGCCGAAAATCATGACTATACTTCATGGACACTCAACGATCACGAGTTCCATAAGACGATATTCTTGGCGACTGCAAACCCGTTTTATATCCCTTTTTCTAATATTCTGGACGCCATTTTCAAAACCTTTATCGACGAAGCCGCTGTTGGCGGTCGATTCTGCCTTGAAGAACACCAAGATATCTATGAAGCCATTATGGCGGGCGACGCTCCACTCGCCCGCTCGGCTTCTCAACTACTACTCAACGACCATAATCAACGACTGTCGTCGTTAGATGTGGCTTGATAAACAAAGACACGAGGTTAGCAATGTTTGTATATAACAAAGATGTAGAATTAGAAGACTGTGGCGGCGGTTTACGTCGTAAAGTGATGGCGTACTGTGAAGACATGATGATGGTTGAAGTACACTTCGAAGACGGTACGGTTGCAGCGCTACATAGCCACCCACACGAGCAGATCACTTACGTTATCTCTGGTGAATTTGAATTCACTATTGGCGATGTAACTAAAATCGTTAAAGCTGGCGACGTAATGTACAAAGAACCAAACATTATTCACGGCGCAAAATGCATCAAAGCTGGTGTATTACTAGATAACTTCACGCCGATGCGTAAAGACTTTCTATAAAGCGTAAATATTCGCGATTATATAAAACGGCTAATCACTTGATTAGCCGTTTTTTTATGCAACCACTCAGGATTCTCTTACATATCGATACAAAAAAACACCCTTGCTCACACTATCAAATAAATGTAATTATAATAAGACAATATGCTTGATATTATATTCTTAATACCACATTGGAATATTTACGCATGGAAAGCAACTACATAAAAATATCTTACAGTATCGCAAGAAATATTATTACTGGCGCTTACAAAGAGAATGCACTTCCGACAGAGGTCGACTTATCCAAGCAGTATTCCGTTAGCCGGAGCAGCATAAGAGAAGCATTAAAACTTTTATCAGCGAAAGGGCTACTTGCATCTAAACAAAAATCGGGTACTCGTATTACACCGCGCTACCAATGGAATTTCGTGGACCCACAATTGTTAGAATGGTCATTTGACTTACCTGAAATGAAATGTGTTATCGATCGATTTGTTCGTGTTCAGGAGTTATTTGCCCCTGAAGTCTGCGCCGAGGCAGCAAATAATGCAACTATTGAGCAAAGAATTGAATTATCTAAAACGATTCAAGCTATGGAGACACATAAATCCAATTATGATATTTGGATAAAGCTATGTCATAAATTTCATTGCCTATTATTTTCCTCTTCGAACAATGAAGTATTCACTCCATACTCAAAAATATTTAACATTATTTATAGTAACGATAATGCGTCATCAATAAATATGTCACAAAGTAAAATGTCGCTCTATTTAGATGTCTACAATTCGATTATGGTTGCTGACCACACCAAAGCCAGGAAATGTGGGGCATTACTGTTTTCAAAAATTTAGCGCTTACCTGCTCATCAGTTAGAATGCCTATTGCCATTATTGGCAGTTAGGCGCTGACTATCCACACTATAACCGTATGTATTAGTACTGCTACTATCCATATTCAATGTATCTCAACCGCTAATATCCCTAACCTCTTCCATTAATATTGCAGTATTCGAATCGCAACGCTTGTCCTTACTATACGAATGGCCTATCACTATTCTTAACGGCGAATCCCAATAATACCTCTGGTTATTATTGGGTCATCCTCTACTTTTACTCATTACTTCACAGCATTGACGTAACAACAGATACGCTCTAAACAAGAAAACAGCGGGCCCTACTTACTTCCCACTCCGCACATAAAACCTGTGACATAGCATTGAACTCAATACAAAACTGATTAAGCCAAGTGAACGTCACTTTCTTTAGCCGGTGTCAGTCCTTACATTTTCATCCACTTTAATCTCCAAGTGACGACTTTATCACCAACGAAAGTAACCAGGCGAGAAAATTAAAGCAAAAAAAATGCGACACCCAAAGGCGTCGCATTTTCTGTTATTTATTTTCTATCAGACTTAGCTTTCTGTCGCTGCCTCTGCCTGTTTACCGCTATCGTCTACGGCTTTCACAAGCAGCACACCGACACCACCAACAATCAGACCACAGAGGATGAACACCAAACGTCCCCACATTGGGTTGCTTAGCAAGGCCATAAACATAATACCAATACCCGCTACTGCAATCAGTTTGCCTAGCATTTGACGTTGTTTGTTATCAAGTGCTTTTTGCTCTGCTGATTCAGAAACCAGAGGAGTAGATAGGTTGCCAAAGAACTTATCAACATCCGCTTGACGCTTTTCAGTAAGAGGCTTGTAGAACAGTGTCGACAGCATGAAGAAGCCGCCTGTCAAAGTAATATGTCCCATTAGGCCAATTGCTACTTTAACATCAGACCATTCACGTTTCGTTAGCTCTTCTAGGCCGAATACTGACGATACCATCTCTGCATTGATAACAAAGCCGACGTAGTAAGAGACAAATGCACCTACGATTAGCGTACCCCAACCAGCCCAGTCCGGAGTCTTTTTGATGAAGAAACCTAGGAATGCAGGAATAGTCATTGGGAAGCCGATTAGCGCACCAACATACATCATTGTATCAAATAAGCTCAGGCCTTTAAGTGAGTTGATAAACTGTGCAATAAGGATAATTGCAATACCAAACACGGTAGACGTAATCTTAGAGACGGTAACCAGTTCTTTCTCAGAAGCTTGTCCTTTACGAACAATAGTTTCATAGAAGTTCTTAACAAAGATACCTGAGTTACGGTTTAAGCCTGAATCCATTGAAGACATCGTCGCGGCAAACATCGCTGCCACTAGAAGACCCACCATACCTGCTGGCATGTATTCTTGAACAAAGTAAAGGTAAGCGAAGTCACCGGCTTTAGAACCTGCATCAGGGTATGCTGCCGCTAGGTCAACACCTTGACCAGCAATGAACCAAGAAGGCATAAACCAGATAAACACGCCGCAAAGCATAAGGATACAAGCTAGCAGTGCCGCTTTTTTCGCGTTCTTAGAATCTTTTGCCGCAAGATAACGGTAAGAGTTAAGCATGTTGTTCGTAATAGAGAACTGCTTAACAAAGATAAAGAATGCCCAGATGCTGAAGATGCTGAGGTAGTTAAGGTTATTACCAGAGATAAATGAACCATTGTCACCAACAGGGAAGTTGTTAACAATCTCACCAATACCGCCACCTTGAACAACCGCGACAACCGCACATGTTACGGTCACGGCCATGATGATAACCATCTGCATAAAGTCAGAGGCAATTACCGCCCAAGAACCACCTGTTACCGACATCGCCAGAACAACAAGACCCGTAACCCAAATGGTCATCGTCATATCAAAGCCAAAAATGCCTGATGCGATGATAGCCAGTGCATTTAGCCAAACACCTGCCGATACCACACTGTTTGGCATTGAAGACCAAGTAAATACTTGTTCGTTCGTTGCACCAAAACGCATGCGAATGGCTTCAATTACCGTCACAACTCGTAGCTGACGGAATTTCGGCGCAAAATACGCAAAGTTCATGAAATAACCAAACGCATTCGCTAGAAAAATAATAGCGACTGCGAAACCGTCGTTGTACGCTTTACCTGCTGCACCTGTGAACGTCCATGCTGAGAACTGGGTCATAAACGCAGTCGCACCAACCATCCACCACAACATGTTACCGCCCCCACGGAAGTAATCACTTGTTGTGCTGGTAAAAGTCCTAAACATCCATCCGATTGCCATCAGGAATAAAAAATAGACTCCAACAATGAGTGTATTCAGATCCATAACTCTATAATCCTTTTTAATATATTTATTTGCTGTTACAAATCAATATATCTCGTTACGACCCTTAATTGTAATACAATATACCTCAACGTGATCGAGTTATCGTTTTTTGACCAGAATGAAAGCCAGTTAGTTAACTGAGTCAAGTTTTGCTCTGCCAGCCTTGATGAATCATCGATTTATGTTCTCTTTTTGGTTTCTCAAACCATGAAACCAACTCAAGTCACTGATATTATTTCTAAAAATACATTATTGACACTAATGTCGATTAAATTTTAACCACGAACAATCAATGAGTTACAGATAAAACTTACTAACTATCTTTTTTCAGCTCAATGCATATACCCATACAATAACTGTGGTATAAAATTCTGAAACTATCTGTAATAAAGTGTGATCAAACCCCACCTATCGACAAAAACTCATTCCATCAATAGTAAATGTTGATGCATTTCACAGAATAATCCTGATATTCGAATATCATTTGTCATACATTAATTCAATACAACATGTTCGTGTTACACACCGCAGAAATGAGCGACGGTTAATAGCTGTTTAACATTTCAACAATGTTAACTGTAATCGCGAGCTTAATAGATATAAACGTACATAAAATGTAGCGAATTTGTATCGATAGTTAAGAAGCAAAAATAATAATCTAGCAATAATATACTTTATATAAGGGAAATATCAGTATGAAACTTAAGCAATCCGCAGTGGGTGTGGCACTCGTTTTATTGGCTGGTTCAGCGGCTGCAACGAATTTAGATTACCGTGCGGAATATAAGCACACTGATGAAAAATATGCGCACCGTATTAAAATTAGCGACTCTACTGAAGTTTTTGGTGGCAAGCTTGGGTTAGGTGTTGAGCAAAAATTCCAAAGTGAAGATCAAACTGACTTTTGGAAAAATGTATCACGTGGTGATTCAGAGTTTAGCTGGGACTGGACTAAGAAGTTTGATGATAGCAACTGGTATATACAGCCAGGTATGCCAGTTACATTTGGCTCAAATAAAACAACATGGAAACCTCAGTTCCGTGTTGGTTATAGAGCAGATTTTGGTTTGACAACCGCTCTACGTTATCGTCATGAGTTCCAAGTTTACGATTCAACAGCAGGCACTAAAACTACAACCGATGGTAGCAAACTTACTGTGGCGGATAGCACCGTTCAACAAGGTAAATGGACGCTAACAGGTGCCTACAAATTTAGTCAAGAATCTTTGAAGAACCTTAAGTTAAGCTACGAAGCAAACTTAAACAAAAACTATGATAATGTCCGCCTTGCGAACGGTAAAGACTGGGAGTGGGATTTAGGTCTTAAGATTGGTTACAAATTTGACGCTTTCACTCCTTACATGGAATTCTGGACAGTTGACGAAGGTTCATCAGCAGAAGACAACCGCCAGCTAAGAACTCGTCTTGGTGTGAAGTACAGCTTCTAGTCCCTTAATATTTAATTATGCACTGGTGAATAAATACATTCCTGCCTTAGTATTTATTCACCTTTATTCCCCCCTCAGTAAAATTAAAGTGATTCAAATATAGCAAGGAAGCTATATTGCTCCACTATATATAATGCGCTTCCTTCTAATTTTTTAATTTTATATTTTAAGCACTTCAATTTCGCTAGCGAGACAAGGAAAAGTTATGTCTGGTGTTCAGTTGAATAATATCGTTAAAGCGTACGGTGATATTAGTGTCGTACATGGTATTAATTTAGAAGTAAAATCAAAAGAATTTATTGTTCTCGTCGGGCCGTCAGGTTGTGGTAAGTCAACAACGCTACGCATGTTAGCTGGCCTAGAAGAAATTACCGAAGGTGATATTCATATCAATGATCGTCGCGTCAATGATATCGCCCCTAAAGACCGTGACGTTGCGATGGTTTTCCAAAACTATGCCCTTTATCCTCACCTCAGTGTTGCGGAAAATATCGCCTTTGGACTACGTATCCGTAAAGTACCCAAGGACCAAATTACCCAATCAGTTAACGATGTAGCAAAAATTCTTGGCCTTACGAATTTGCTTGAACGTCGTCCATCTGATCTTTCGGGTGGTCAACGTCAACGCGTGGCGATGGGACGAGCCATTGTTCGTCACCCAAAAGTGTTCTTATTTGACGAGCCGTTATCAAACCTCGATGCCAAACTTCGTACCCAAATGCGAGCTGAAATTAAACGCCTGCATCACCAACTCGGTGTCACCAGTGTTTATGTCACTCACGATCAAGTAGAGGCAATGACGCTCGCTGATCGTATTGTTGTCATGAGCGACGGAAAGATTGAACAGATTGGCACACCAATGGAATTATTCAATAACCCAGTCAATACGTTCGTTGCCACCTTCATTGGCTCACCACCAATGAACCTCATTGAGGCGACCGCTGAGCTCACACCCGACGGTTGGGTTGCCTGTTTTGGCGATTCGCGTTGCATACTTCCCCACGTCAAAGGCGTGGAACACAATCAGCCTATCTTGCTGGGCATCCGACCTGAATACACCGATATTACCTCTGTTCCCGACGCCTCCGCTATCTCTACTCACATTGATTTGGTTGAAACGTTAGGTTCCGAAGCGCTGCTTCATTGCCAGTTTGGAGGTAAGCCTTTTGTGGTTAAGACGGAAACACATGGGAAAGTCGACCACTTAGGGGGGATCGACACGCTCTATTTCCGTACCGATGCGATTACTGTGTTCGATAAAAACACAGGGCAAGCATTACCACGCGAAACGGTTAACTAACGGAGGTGTCACATGGACAATCTACAAGGCACTTCACAGCAAGGCACCTCGCAACAAATCATGCCACATGCTTCATGGCTTAGTGAACTCAAGGTTAAAGGTCGATGGCTACAGCGCCATTTCGCCAAGGAATGGCAAATCTATGTGCTGCTCGCCCCAATGGTTATTTGGTTCTTGGTTTTTTTATATAAACCTATGTATGGCTTGCAAATAGCCTTCAAGGATTACAGCGTTTTTAAAGGTATTTCGGCGAGCCCATGGGTTGGCTTCGAGCATTTCTTTACGTTGTTTGAGAACGATCAGTTCTTACGAGCGATTAAGAACACGGTCATGATTAGCGGTGCCAGTCTGATATTCGGGTTTCCCGTCCCCATCATTCTTGCGCTCATGTTCAACGAGATCCTCAACGCAAAATTTAAGCGTACAGCACAGACCATTGTTTATCTTCCCCACTTTATCTCTGCTGTCATTATTGCCGGTATTGTCATCACCGCCTTTTCCCCCTCGACTGGCGTCGTGAATTTAATGCTTAACGCACTAGGTTACGATTCGGTTTACTTTCTAACGAAACCAGAATGGTTCCGTACCATTTTTGTAGGGACAGGTATTTGGCAAGAAGCCGGCTTTAGTTCCATTGTATTTTTAGCCGCCATTGCCGGGGTTAACCCATCGTTGTATGAGTCAGCGGTTGTCGATGGTGCCTCTCGATGGCAAATGATGTGGCGCATAACCCTACCCTGCATTCTACCAACCATTCTTATCATGCTGATTATTCGCATCGGTAACATATTAGAAGTTGGGTTCGAGATGATCATCATGTTGTATCAACCCGCAACATATGAAACCGCAGACGTCATTAGCACGTTTATTTACCGACAAGGTATCCAAGCTGCCCAATATGATTTAGCCGCCGCCGCTGGATTATTTAACGCCGGCATCGCTTTCATCTTAGTGATGGTTGCGAATGGAATCAGCCGTCGCGTTTCACAAACGTCATTGTGGTAATAGGAGCCAGTTATGAGTCAAACAATGAACATGAACCTATACTCTCGCGGCGATAAAACATTTGTTTATATCAATATGTTACTGGTGGCGCTATTTACTATCAGTACGCTGTATCCCTTTATCTATGTCGCCTCTATGTCCATCAGTGCCGGGGATGCGGTTACGGCGGGAGATGTCGTCTTAACTCCGGTGGACATTACCTTCGCCGCTTATGAAAAAGTCCTCTCAGACCCCGCGTTTTGGGGATCATATAAGAACACGTTTATCTATACGTTTTTCGGTACATTAACGAGTTTGCTGATCATTATTCCCGGTGCGTATGCGCTCTCGCGTCCTCAGTTATTAGGGCGTAAGTACTGGAATATTCTTATCGCTTTCACCATGTGGTTCAACGCGGGTATGATCCCGTACTTCCTCAACATGCGTGACTTAGGGCTGTTAAATAGTTACTTCGGTATTATTGTTGGCTTCGCTTGTAACGCCTTCAACATCATCTTATTGCGTAACTTTTTTGAAGCGATACCGAAATCATTTGAAGAAGCCGCTCGCATGGATGGCGCGAACGATTTTCAGGTGCTTTGGAAGGTCTTTATTCCTCTGGCAAAGCCCGCGCTCGCCACTGTCGCTCTGTTTTGTATTGTTGCTCGCTGGAACGGATTTTTCTGGGCAATGGTCCTGTTGCGGGACGAAAGTAAGGTCCCTCTACAAGTCTATCTAAGGCAAGTCATTACCCAGCTAACCGACGATGATACGTTCGCCAGCTCACTGATCAATGCCGCCTACTCATTTGAAACGGTTAGTGCAGCCATCATGGTCTGTTCAATCATTCCTGTACTTCTTCTCTATCCGTTTCTTCAAAAATACTTCAACAAAGGGATCATGCTTGGCGGCGTTAAAGAATAACGCCCTAGCAATGAAATAAAGCAATAACAAAAACAAGGAAAAAAGGATGAATGTTAAAGTAACTACGACCCTATCTGCACTGATCGCAGCCGTCATTGCCTCCCCTGTTATGGCGCAAGATGGCGACTATAAAGTCTCGGATTCTCCACTCAAGTTGGATATCCACTTGCACCAAAAGAAGTTTGTCTACAACAACGATTGGCCGGTTGAAAAAGAGGCCGCGAGACTGACCAATGTGCACCTCAACAACGTTGCCTCAATGGCGACGACTAAAAGCGAAGAGGCGTTTAACCTCCTTATTGCTTCTGGGGAGTTACCCGACATTGTCGGCGGTTCCAGCATGAAGAATAACGTTAACACCTATGGTCCCGAAGGCGCGTTTGTGCCACTCAATGAGTTGATAGAAAAGCATGCACCAAACATAAAAGCATTTTTTGACGCCAACCCAGACATCGCCTCGTCAATCAAGGCATCAGACGGCAATATCTACTACATCCCATACTTGCCTGATGGAAAATACGGCCGTGGGTATTTTGTGCGCTATGACTGGCTGCAAAAGCTTGGGTTAAAGCCGCCAACGACTGTAGACGAGATGTACACTGTCCTTAAGGCGTTTCGAGACAACGATCCAAACGGTAATGGTAAAAAAGATGAAGTTCCCTTCTTTGCCCGTCATTGGCAAGAAATGGTTCGCTTGGTAACACTGTGGGATGGCAGAACCTCAGGTTCAGATGTCTTCCATGATTTTCATGTCGTTGATGGCGAGATTCGTCATGGTTACGCCGGTGAAGGCTATAAGGAAGGCATCAAAAACCTCGCCCAATGGTATGAAGAAGGCTTGATCGATGCAGAGGTTTTCACGCGAGGCAGTCGCTCACGCGAATATTTATTGTCGAACGATCTTGGCGGCATGACCCATGATTGGTTTGCCTCAACCTCTGGCTATAACGATTCACTTGACGATAAAGTCGCCGGATTTGAGTTCAAGGCCTTTGCGCCACCAGCGTCCATTTCAGGTCAACGAGTAGAAGAGCACCGACGTGCAAAAGTGAAACCAGACGGCTGGGCGATTTCTTACACCAATGAACACCCGGTTGAAACCGTCAAGTATTTTGATTTCTGGTTTACACAGCAAGGTAAGCGACTCGCTAACTTCGGTATTGAGGGTGAACACTACGACGTTGTAGACGGTAAGCCCACTTTCAAGAAGACGATCTTAGAATCAGATACCCCTGTCAACGCACAAATGTGGGCCATTGGCGCACAAATCCAGCGTGGTTTCCCAATGGATTACGCCAATGAAGAACAGTGGTCAAACAAACATGCACTGGAAGGCATTGCACTGTATGACCAGGGCGATTACTTACTTGAACCTTTCATGGGTGTCTCGCTCAATGCTAAGGAAAAAGATACGTACGATAAACACTGGATTACCATTCGTGACTTCATGGTCGAGAAGCAACAAGCGTGGATTTTAGGATCCCGTGATATTGAAAAAGATTGGCCAGAGTACATGGAGAGTATTGAAAGAATGGGTTATAGCAAAGTGGTTGCGGTCATGCAGTCTGCCTATGACCGAGCGTACGCCAGTAAATAAAGAAAACTGGGAGTAAATAGCCGACGCAAAACACTCAGCCTAGCAAGACTCACTAAAGGCTGAGTGTCATTGCGGGTAACCGGCACTTTTTACGACCTTTCGTACCGGAAGATTAAGTATCAAAAAATGCCCAAACACCTTTTTGATGGTTCACACTGGCATGAGATTACCTTCTCGATAGGTCTCGAGCAAGAATCAACGCCAATCCAAAAACCTGCAAAAACAAAGCAATATCTTTATAAAACGCCATTTGCTTCGTGATGAATTGCATCTCTTCAGCCAGCGACAGGTTATCGAGATACAGCTCATCAATGATGTCCCTTTGTGATTGCTGTGATTGATTAATAACTTGCATCAGATCAGGGAGGTTATTCATGGTAATGGCTGGAACAGGCTCTACTACCCATGCCGACAGTTGATGACGAAGGGCCTCTTGTACCACTGACTCCGATTGGTACAAACTGGCTTTTGGGGTATCCAAATGCAACATGACCCCTTCACGCTTACGCTCCAGCGTCTCTACTTGGTTCCAAGCCAATTGAATGGAATAGAGATTGGCTTCTTTTCTGTCTTCCAAGAGCGTCAATTCAGCCGTCATTTTATCCAATACCTGACTCGACATGACAATCGCCATAACGTTGAGGATTAACCCGATAGAAACCGTCACCCACGTTGGGGGAAATCGAAGCCTCATCGTTAAAATAATTGCTCAAAAGGCAAATACACAAGATTTGACACAATCAATGCAACCATCACCAATAGAGTCAATTGCATACCCAAGACTCGACCTTTGAACCATTGCGTTAGAATGCCTTTTGCATGAAGTATTCGGCCAAGTAGAAAGGCTATCCCCATTGCGTGAACCCAAAGCAAAGGTGCACCATTGTACTCAACAAAAGCCATTAAAATAATCGTGATGGGGATGTAGTCAACGGCATTGCCGTGTGCGCTACGTGCGATTTGTAGTCCTTCCACTCCCCCGTCGGCATAAGCAACTTGATTGCTTCTTCGTTGTTTAATGACTTGTATCGATAACCAAATCATCAGTATTGCGAGTAATGACGCGTACAAAGCGGTAACCATTAATAATCCTTATTTTTTGATGTTACTTTACGTTAAGTGCTGATTTTAAACATACAAGCACCTAGAGTATAGCGATTGCAGCATAGAGATTTGAGTGTAGAACATACCTTTGTTTTCTCCAGATATAACGAAGCCCAGCAAACGCTGGGCTTCGTTATCATCGAACGGTATCCGTTTTTCATCCATTGACGTGAATTACGACAATGGTGCGTCACCGGATAGCCCTCTTGTTGTTAGCCTTTATACTTGTAAAACACGGTCGATAACGGTGGTAGACGCAACGCAATAGATTGAGGTTGCGACTCACTTTCCACCGCTTCCGTACAAGCCTCTGCAACCACTTCAAAGCCACTGCCTGAGTATTTTACGTCATCCGTATTCAGCAATAACTCATAGCTTCCTGCCAATGGCATTCCCAAACGGAAGGCTTCATGAGGGACTGGCGTAAAGTTAGACACCACTAAAATACGTTGTCCATCTTCACTGATACGCTCATGTGCAAGAATACTCGCCTCTGCCGCATCTTGAAGACGCCATTCAAACCCTTTCGGTTCAGAGTCTAGTTCGAACAGTGGTTTCTCCGCTTTATACAGTGCATTCAGATCGCGAGTGACCGCTTGGACGCCCTGATGACGTTCAAACCCCAGTAAGAACCACTGTAATTGATCATCGTGGTTCCACTCTCCCGTTTGACCAAATTCAGCGCCCATGAAGTTAAGCTTTTTACCCGGTTGAGCATACATGTAACCCAAGTATGCTCTTAGGTTAGCCGTTTGCTGCCACTCATCACCTGGCATTTTGTTGTGAATAGAGTGCTTACCGTAGACCACCTCATCGTGCGAAAGCGACAGTACATAGTTTTCACTGTGTGCATACACTAATGGGAACGTGATCGTATCGTGGTGATACTTGCGGTTAATAGGGTCTTCTTGGATATAAGACAAGCTGTCATGCATCCAACCCATATTCCACTTAAACCCAAAGCCGAGCCCACCCATAAAGGTCGGTGCCGAGACGCCAGGGAACGCGGTTGACTCTTCCGCGATGGTCATCGCGTTAGGGAAGTGTTTGTAGACCTCTTCATTCATCCACTTTAGAGTCGCGATCGCATCGTAGTTTTCGCGTCCACCATCTGCATTGGGGATCCATTGATCATGACTACGCGAATAATCAAGGTAAAGCATCGATGCCACAGCGTCGACTCGAATACCATCAATATGGAACTGCTCAAACCAATACAGGGCATTAGAAACCAAGAATCGACGAACGTGTTCACGACCTAAGTCGTAAATGAATGAACTCCAATCTTGATGCCAACCACGGCGCGGATCGGGATCATGGTACAATGGCGTCCCATCAAAGTTTGCCAGCCCGTGATCATCTGACGGGAAATGCGCAGGCACCCAATCGAGCACCACGCCAAGCCCAGCTAAATGACACTGCTCAACAAAGTACTTGAAATCATCTGGTGAGCCGAAACGACTCGTCGGCGCAAATAAACCTACCGGTTGATAACCCCAAGACCCATAGAACGGATGCTCAGAAACAGGCATAAGCTCAACGTGTGTGTAACCCATATCCGTTAAATAAGGGATCAGCTCACTGGCAAGCTCTCGATAGTTAAGAAACTCACCTTGTTCATTTCGTCTCCACGAACCAACATGTAATTCGTAAAATGACAGTGCCTCGTTGCGCTTTTCGGTCACAGGACGAGTCTGCCATTGGTCATCTTGCCACTGATAGCGGCTATGATCATAGGTAACAGAAGAGAAAGAAGGGTGTTGCTCTGAGTAGAACCCCCACGGATCCGCTTTATGCGGTAAGCCTTCTCCGTTAGGACCTTTCATTTCAAATTTGTATTGTGCTCCTTCCTCTAGCTCGGGAATAAATAATCCCCAAATGCCGTAATCTAGTCGCTGCATTGGACTACGACGTCCATCCCAGGCGTTAAAATTACCGACTAAGCTCACCGCCGTCGCATGAGGTGCATAAACAAGAAAGCGCGTACCTGCGACCTGCTTACCTTCACGTTCTAACGAAATAAATTGTGCACCCATCTGATGATACATTGCTTTAGGGGTATGCAATTCTTCATATTCTGCGTACAACGCATGATATTGATATGGGTCATCAATAATCTGCTCGGTACCATTCCAATCAGCAGCCAACTGATAGTGGGTATATCTCAAATCGAGGTCTGATTCTAAGACAAAGCCGGATTCCGCTTCTCGTTTAAGCGGTAGACGTTCTCCCGACTCCAAAACAACAGCGACGCTATCTGCACCGGGGATCCATGTGCGCAGAGCAATACCATCATTTTGTAGATAAGGACCTAAGAACGAAAATGGGTCTGCGAATGATGCATTCGACAGTCGTTCATACGCCTGATCTTGTCTTTTAAGCCTTGTTTTATTCAACGTTCATCTCCCTCGACCAAATCTGTCTCCTAATTGTAATAATGTAAGCATTAGAGACATCATAAAAAAAGCCCGCGCAAGGCGGGCTACCAGCATTTTCATTGTACTTAAATCCAGTTATACAGGAAGTGATTCATTCGATATTTTTGTGTGCAAAATGTTATAACGCATCGGATTTACACTATAAACTGGACCGCAGCGTCAACGGCTCGAGTTCACCTCCAGCACATCTCTTTTTTTGAACACAAAAAAGCACAGCCACCCAGCTCGCTCAGCGCGATATCTGGATAGTACTGTGCTTTTTATTACTCAATTAATGCAAGAATAACCCAAAGGGATTAAACGTTATTCGCCGGCTTTCGAGCGCGCTTTAGACAGGCTCTTAGCAATACGATTGACGCTTTCTTTTGCAAAAACTTCGTCCAAATTCATCGACAGTTTACGACGCCAGTTAGGGTATTCATCGACGGTGCCTGGAATATTGACGGGTTTATCCATCTCTAACCAGTCTTCAAGTTGAACACTGAGCAGCGTTGATGACCCAGCGCCCAAATGCAGCTGCAGTGCCTCACTTAGGTGCGTATCCATAGGGACTAAACTTGCATCTCGACCCACACCTTCTGGTAGGTAACCGTGCCAAGCCACGCTATCTAAGATGCCTTGCTTACATTCTAGGCGGTCATTAAATAATTCTTTCAGCTGTGCTTCATCTGGATATAAACCAATGTCTTGACCCATTTTCAGATCATCACAATGCCAGAAGCCTCGTAGTGTTGGCATATCATGGGTACACAAGGCTGACATCGACTGTTCTGCATAGTGCTTAGGTGAAATAAAGCCACCATCTTCAGCGGTTTCGAAGAAGAACACCTTGTAAGAATGCACACCCGCATCACGCAAGATATCAACAATTTCATCAGGAACCGTACCCAAGTCCTCACCAATAACGCTGCATTGATGACGATGCGATTCTAATGCCAGAATGGCCAGCATATCTTCCACAGGGTAGTAGACATAAGCGCCCTTCGTCGCGTTCTCGCCTTTCGGGATCCACCATAAACGTAACAACCCTAACACATGGTCAATACGCAATGATCCACAATGCTTCATGTTGGCGCGCAACAGTTCAATGTATGGGTCATACGATGTGTCGCGTAACGTTTGAGGATTCAACGGAGGTAGCCCCCAGTTTTGCCCCAGTGGCCCCAAAATATCAGGTGGCGCGCCAATACTGGCATCCATCGCCAGGTTACCGTTGTCTGCCCATGTTTCTGACCCAGAATCCGCAACCCCTACCGCAAGATCACGATAAAGACCAACCGCCATGCCTTTCTCTTCAGCGAGTGCTTGCGCTTCATTTATTTGCGTATCAGCGACCCACTGCAGGTACATGTATAAATGAACTTTGTCCTGATTATCAGCGATGTATTTCTGTGTCGCCGCATTTTCAAAACGGCGATATTTTTCAGGGAATACTGGCCATCCCCACACGCTCGAATCTTCCGCGTGAAGGTCTGCATGGATGGCATCAAATGCCGCCTGATGAACGAGGCTTTCTCCGCCTTGTTCCACAAAATCTAGGAACAGGCTGCCGCGCTCAGACTGCTTGTCTAGATGACGCAATTTGAACTGAGAAAACAGCAGCGGCAGAACACTCATTTTCAAAGCCGCAACTTCTGTGTAATTGACCCAATGAGAATCACGTGCTTTTTGCAAACGAAGTTGGAACTCAGAACTGCCCACTTGTTGTTGAGCATCAGCGCTCAATGCAAATTCAGGCACAGAGCTCACGTCGATATACAGAATATTTAACCAACGACGTGACGATGGGCTGTATGGACTCGCGCCCTCAGGGTTCGCAGGGAACAACGAATGAATTGGGTTCAAACCAACAAAATCACCACCACGTGCGGCAATGTCGCTCACTAACTGCTTTAAGTCTCCGAAATCACCGATACCCCAGTTATGCTGAGTTCGCAACGTATACAATTGAACACTCGGTCCCCAAAGCTTTTTACCTTGATCAATCTGAGGTTGTTTGAAACAGGCTTTCGGTGTACAAATCAACGTCATCTCATAAGGTGTTTTACGACGCTTACGTTCCAAGTACAATTTGTGGTAACCCCAAGGGAGGTCACTTGGCAACGAAAATACTAAAGGGCCACCCTCGGCGCGCTCATCACGAACGATCTGAGATTGAAGATAGCCTTCAAGTACTTCTCCCTGCTCTGTTTCTAGGCGCCAACTAAAGTCACTCTCACGAGCACTCACACCAAGGTTAAGTTCTACTTCGATAGCATCGCCATCTTTCACTACTAGGACTGGCTCTAGAACTTCTTTCTTGTGTTTTCGTTCTGCTGACTTCAGCAGAGTCTCATCATTAGTCGTGTCATAGCCTAAAGACGCAAGCAAACGAAGAATAATATCGTCTTCTACTTTCGCTTCACTGCCCCACGCACTCACGTAGCTGTCGGCTATTCTTGCCATGTCAGCAACTTGCTTTAATGCTGTTTGTTCTTTCATCGCTCTCTCCGAAGGACATCATTACCTTCAAAACGGTAGGGTTATTAATAGATATAAGGAGTAAAAGCCAAGGCTCGAGGCCTTGGCTTAGGTTGCTTAACGAGTTACTGCTTCAAGCTTCCAAATATTGTTGACGTAGTCGCGTATTGAACGGTCTGACGTAAACTTGCCCACCAAGGCAGTATTTAGAATGGCTTTCTTCGCCCAACCCGCTTGATCTTGATACTGCTTGCCCATGTCTTCATGTGCTTGCACATAAGAGGCAAAATCAGCCAAACATAGATAAGGGTCACCACCATCTAGCAAGCTATCGTAGGTTGCACGAAGTAAACCTGGTTTACCTGGCGTAAATTCTTCGCCTAGCAGTAAATCCAAAGATGCTTTTAGTAGCGGGTCCGCGTTGTAGTAGTCGTAAGGGTTGTAGCCCTGAGCTTTCACTTCTTGAACGCCATCAACATCTAGGCCAAAGATGTAGATATTTTCGTCACCTACTTCTTCACGAATCTCAACGTTTGCACCGTCCATCGTACCGATAGTCAACGCGCCGTTAAGCGCCATTTTCATGTTACCCGTACCTGATGCTTCTTTACCTGCTAGCGAGATTTGCTGAGATACGTCCGCCGCAGGGATGATGATCTCAGCCATGCTCACGCGGTAATCAGGAATGAAGACCACTTTCAGCTTATTGCCGATGCGAGGGTCGTTGTTGATCTTCTCTGCAATCTTGTTCACCGCGAAGATGATCTCTTTCGCTAGGTGGTAGCCCGGCGCCGCTTTTGCTGCAAAGAAACAAACACGTGGCTCACACTCAAAACCAGGTTCGTTAAGAATACGGTGGTAGAGAGAGAGAATGTGTAGCAAGTCTAGGTGCTGACGCTTGTATTCGTGTAGACGTTTAATTTGAACGTCAAAGATCGCGTTAGTATCCAGCTCGATTCCCATGTTCTCTTGAACCCAATCAGCAAGACGCTGTTTGTTTTCTTTCTTAACGGCCATGAACTCTTTTTGGAATTTTGCATCGGTTGCAAACTGAGCAATACCTTCTAGCTGCTCTAGTTTCGCCGGCCACTCTGCACCGATCTTGTCAGTAATGAGTTTCGATAGACCTGGGTTACAGAACTTCAACCAACGACGTGGCGTGATGCCGTTTGTGACGTTAGTCAGTTTACCTGGGAAGATTTCGTTGAACTCTGGGAACAAGTCTTTCTTAACCAGCTGAGAGTGAAGTGCTGCTACACCGTTCACTTTGTAAGAACCAATCACACATAGGTTTGCCATGCGAACCATACGGTGGAAACCTTCTTGAATGATAGAAAGCTTCGCTTGCTTCTCACCATCACCCGGCCACATCTTGCGAACTTCTTGCATGAAGCGGTGGTTAATTTCAAAGATGATTTCCATGTGACGAGGAAGCAGACGGCTGATAAGAGATTCAGACCATGTCTCCAATGCTTCTGGAAGTAGTGTGTGGTTCGTGTATGCGAATGTGTGAGCACTGATTTCCCACGCTTGGTCCCAAGTTAGACCTTTCTCGTCAATTAGGATGCGCATTAATTCAGGAATGGCGATCGTTGGGTGCGTATCGTTAAGCTGAATCGTTTCCTGCTTAGGAAGATCCGCTAGTGCAAAACCAGCCGCTTCATGACGACGTAGAATATCGCGAACCGACGCCGCTGAGTGGAAGTACTGCTGCATTAGACGCAGAGTCTTACCTTTTTCGTGGTTATCATTCGGGTATAGAACCTTCGTGATGTTACCAGCATCGATTAGCGAGTGCTGTGCTTCAAAGTAATCGCCGTTGTTGAAGCTTGCTAGTGAGAAAGGTGCAATGGCCTGACATTCCCAAAGGCGCAGCGGGTAAACGGTGCTTGACTCGTAACCGACAATAGGTAGATCCCACGGCATTGCTTTTACTTCCATGCCTGGAACCCAAGTGCGTACTTCTTTACCGTCAACGTATTCAACATCTACACGACCGTAAAAACCAATCTGTTGTGCCAGTTCTGGACGAGCCACTTCCCACGGATAACCTTCAACACCGCGCCATGCGTCAGGTGCTTCTTTTTGACGACCATCTTGGAAAGATTGTTTAAAGAGACCGTATTCGTAGTGAAGACCGTAGCCTACTGTTGGGTATTCTTGAGCGGCACAAGAATCCATGAAACAAGCCGCAAGACGACCAAGGCCACCGTTACCCAATGAAGGATCACGTTCTTCTTCAAGCAGATCCGTTAGGTTGTGACCTAATTCTTTCATAGCTTGAGTGATTTGTTCATACAGGCCCATGCTGATCAAGTTGTTACCTGTCAGGCGGCCAATTAGGAATTCAAGAGATAGGTAGTTAACGCTTTTCGCGTTCTTGATGCGGTCGTCCGCTTCCGTTGCAAGTAAGTCAAAAGTGGTAAGCTCTGCCAGCGCGCGCCCCATTGCCAAATACCATTGGCGCTCGGTCGCGGTTTCTACTGTCGTAGCATAAGTCGCAGAAAGATGCTTTTTAACACTGTCTTGGAAAGAAGCTTTGTTGAATTTTTTCTGTTGCGCAGGTTTCATTAAGAAATCTCACTTTAAGTTTTATCCATCTGTCACATATCGTGCATGGTGACGTCTCCATAAACATCCTCCTACTTCCGACTCCTTGGAGGATGAGTGACGAGGGCGTAGAGGGCGTACTCCCCTTCAGAGAGTGATCAATATCCCATTTCAATTGGGCTTTGGCTTTTATCCGGTGATAACGATCACGCCAGCGTCACAATCACTGTAATCGCTAACTAAGACTGTACGGTTAAATAGGTGCATATCGAATTCGAAATTTGAGTCTGAGATCACAATTGAATTAAAAAATTCACCTAATCGGACGGTTTTTTTGTATACATGACGCCCAAGCAGTACGACCAGCACACAACTATTCGTGATAATGATCACAAATTCGTGGCGTAGTTGGCGTGTTGTTTGTTTTTAAAGCAAAATCTAGCCGTTGATCAAACACTGTAGAGCTAGACCTCGCCTAACATCAAAAAGGCAACTTTAAAGTCGTAGAATTCGTGTCTTTTTCCTCATCGAGGCCGCTCAGTATTAGCGAAGACACTAACTATAAAAATGATAGGAAATATCTATGTGGATTCCTTCAAAATTAACTCGCCCAGGACGCTTGCATAACGCTATCGTCCGTCCACGAGTTTTGGACCTACTTTCACAGGCCCCTTTTTACAAGCTTGTACTTTTTCGCTCCCCTGCTGGATATGGTAAAACCACCATGGCCGCACAATGGTTGTCTGACAAACCTCACGTCGGCTGGTACAGCGTCGATGAAAGTGATAACGACTCATTTCGCTTCGTCAACTATCTCTTACAGGCGATTAATAAAGCGACGCACAATAGCTGTCCTAATGCTCAGAAACTCGCAGAACGCCGTCAATTCTCCTCTCTTCATTCTCTACTCGGAGAAGTATTCTCAGAACTGACGAGCTACCACCACGAATGCTACGTCGTACTCGATGATTACCACCTCATCACCGATGAAGACATCCATGAAGCCATGCGTTTTTTCCTTAAGCACATGCCCGATAACATTACATTGGTCGTGACAAGTCGTGGTAATCCGCCACTAGGGACTGCAAACCTGCGTGTACGCGATTTAATGATTGAAATCGGCAATGAATTACTCGCGTTTGATACCGAGGAAACCACGCGTTTCTTTAATCTGCGTCTCGCGGATGATATCGATGATGAGACCGCTGACTCTTTGCGAACTTACGTCGAAGGCTGGCCTTCTGCTTTACAGCTGTTTGCCCTACAAGCTCAACATCAAAAGCGAACGTTAGCACAATCCGTCGAAACCATATCTCAGTTTAATCACGCTCACCTTTGGGACTACTTGATCGAAGAAGTGTTTGATTTACTAGATAAAGATACGCGTAATTTCTTAATGCAATGTTCCGTTTTAGATCACTTCAATGACGATCTGGTCACGGCATTAACCAAACGAAATGACGCGCTCAGCATGATTGAATCTTTAAATCGTTTTGGTCTATTTATCTATCCGCTTGAAGGCGAAAACCATTGGTTTCGCTTCCATAACTTGTTTGCTGAGTTCTTGTCGCATGAACGTAAAGCCAGAATTCCGCAGCAAGAATTGGATCTTCACCTCGCCGCGGCAAAAGCTTGGTTAGAACAAAGCGTTCCCCATCAAGCGCTCAGGCATGCAAGATTAGCCGCAAATAGCGAACTCACTGTGACCATCCTCAACGAGTTTGGTTGGAAAATGTTTAACCAAGGAGAGCTTGCTACGCTGGAGGAGGCCATTCAAATCCTAACGGATGATCAACTCTACAGTCATCCGAGGTTGTGTATGCTGCAAGCATGGTTAGCACAAAGCCAGCATCGCTATAACGAAGTCGGTGAGCTGATTGCTAAATCCGATAGCGAGATGGCATTACGCAAGGTAGAGCGTTCTCAAAAAGAAGATGGGGAATTCAACGCGCTGCGTGCTCAGGTTGCCATTAATCAAAACTCACCAGAAAAAGCACTTGAGCTGGCTGAACTGGCGTTAGGTGAACTGGATCATTCGGTCTATCGCAGTCGTATTGTCGCTACCTCGGTCGTTGGTGAAGTCAACCACGTCACGGGCCAACTCAGTCGCGCACTGCCAATGATGCAGCAAACCGAAAAGCTAGCGCGTCAGTATCATGTTTACCACCAAGCGCTATGGGCACAGCTTCAGCAAAGTGAAATTTTAATTGCTCAAGGCTATGTTCAAGCGGCTTATGAGGTGCAAGAAAGTGCGTTTAGACTGATCGAAGAACAACAACTGCACCAAGTCCCAATGCACGAGTTCTTGCTTCGTGTCCGAGCGCAAATCTTATGGTGTTGGAATCGCTTAGATGAAGCGGAAGAGTGTGCTTACAAAGGGCTAGATATCCTAGGTAAGCATGAGCCAAGTAAGCATTTACACAGCTACTCAATGATAGCTCGCATTGCCATTGGTCGTGGTGAATTAGACAAGGCTTCAAAGACCATTGAGCAGATTCAACACCTGATGAAACAGTCAACCTACCACGTAGACTGGACAGCCAACGCATCGCTTTCTTTGCTACTGTATTGGCAAGCAAGAGGCGACCAAGACTCGATTGAACAATGGCTTGAGACGGCGATCAGACCCGACAGCGCATGCAACCATTTCTTACAACTGCAATGGCGTAATATTGCTCGCGCTCAGATTTGCTTAAAGCAATTTGATGAAGCAAAAACAACGCTACAGTTTTTGGCGAAAGAAGCGGCGACCTATAACCTAGTCACTGACACGAATCGAAATCTCATTGTAGAAGCGATCTTATGGGTGCAACTTGGCGACGACGAAAGTGCCAAAGTACGCTTAAAAGAAGCACTCGTACTGACGAACCAAACTGGCATGATTGGTAACTTTTTGGTGGATGGTGCAACTATTGGTCATTTGCTTGAAAAACTCGCCTCACGCTCTGAGCTTGGCGACCTTGAACGTCATCGCGCCCAACTTCTGATGAAAGACATCAACACGACGCAACGCAGTCGTTCGGTGCATTTCAACGAGGAGTTTGTCGAGAAGCTCGTCAATCACCCCAATATACCGGAGTTAGTACGTACTAGCCCGCTAACCCAACGTGAATGGCAGGTTCTTGGGTTAATCTACTCAGGATTCAGCAATGAACAGATTGCTCAAGAGTTGGATGTCGCCGGCACCACAATTAAGACGCATATCCGGAATTTGTACCAAAAACTCAATATTGCCAATCGCAAAGAAGCGATCAGTACCGCAGAAAATCTGCTGCAACTGATGGGGTATTAACACACCCCGCACATGCCTCGGGTGGTTCACTCGCTATTAAGCGGGATAGCCAATACAGCCCAAGCACGAGATTCGCTTTTTCATAAAAATACGCCCAGCGGCTTACACCGTTTGGGCGTTTTTATTTATTCATATTTTACCTTTTTCGTACACCGTCTTCGCGGTGTAACCGGTTGCATTACAAAAGAAAGTCATGATTTATCGCTCGATGAGAAATGCGATTGCTTTTCTTGGCGGTTAGACGTACATATGAGCAGATTTCATCATTGAGCGCTTAACGTGCAACAACAGCTTGAGCCACTCTTCTTCATCATAACCCTCATCACGGTATTGCTGTTTAGCCATATCGTCGATGTCATTGGTTCGGAGCAAACAGCGTCCCATACCGTGGCAATAAGCCAACAAGGGACGCCGGATTTCACAATCGATACGTTGATATTACGTCACTCTAATTCTCGGGTTTTATCACAAAACGCTCAACCACCAGCCAAAGCTCGGCCTTCATGGTCATCGTTCATATTGACGCTTTCAGCGCTTCACGACCATGATCGTTTCACTCATTACGCCCCCTCTCGCTCCTTGACACTCAAAAACAACCGAATCGCTGGTTGGCAAGACGGCAACCTGCTATTTCGCTTTATTCACTCTCGCTGAACGCTTTCCATTCCCCACTAAGAATCCCCACCGTAATATTTACCGTTGGTATATGGAACCGCTATGTTTGAAACGATACAAGACGTCGTGATTGCCCTTTGGCATCAGGATTTTAATACGCTGCTGGCGCCAGAAAGCGCGATATTTATCTATATTTTGGTCACTTTTCTAATTGCCTTAGAAAGCAGCTTTTTACCCGCGGAGCCACTCCCCTGTGATAGCGTCGTTGTTCTCGTGGGCACCTTATCCGCTGTCGGAGTCCTCCACCCTTTTCTTGCCTTTCCGCTACTAATCATTGCCGCTGCAACAGGCAGCTGGTTAGCGTATTTACAAGGAAAGTGGCTTAATCGACTTCCTTGGGTTCGAGGTAGGCTCGCAAAAGTCCCCGAACGCAACATGCATACCGTTGACGCTCTACTTGGTCGCCATGGCTTAGTTGCATTGTTCAGTGCTCGCTTCATTCCGTGCGTGCGCTCTGTTGTCCCCATGATGATGGGGATGCGAACTCATGAAACGTCACGCTTTCATTACTTTTCTTGGCTTAGCGCTACCTTGTGGATTGCCCTGCTCGCGGGTTTCGGTTATTTACTGCCTTCGTTGCCAGAACCCATCAGCCGTTTCACAACCATGGGGCTAATGGCTGCACCTCTCATTACGCTAAGTGTCGCCGTTCTCAGTGTTATTACATGGCGAGTTCGTAAGGCCATCAGTGCAATAAAACGCGTCAAAAAAGAACCTATTTCATGAATGGTCACTTCATGACATGTCTACTTGGTCATTAACAACGTCTCTGTACAAGGAGGAGATTTGACGATCTCTTTATCAAAGTATTCCATGCCAAAATACCTCGCCCCACAGCTCGACAAGCCTATTTTGCTATCGATACTGTTACTTATGCTATTCAGCTCAATAACCATATGGAGTGCCAGTGGGTTTAGTGAATCAGTGATTAAAAATCATCTGATGCGCTGCGTCATCTCTGTGTTTTGTCTCGTTGTGATGTCAGCAATACCTGCGAAATTTTATCGTCGCGGTTCGCCCTACCTATACGTGCTGGCGGTGACGCTACTCATTGCCGTGATCTTAGTCGGCGATAGTACCAATGGCTCACAGCGATGGCTTGAAATTGGGGCATTTCGCTTCCAGCCATCAGAATTGATTAAGCTCGCAATTCCTATGATGATCGCTTGGTTAGTCCAAAAAGATGGCGAGCGTCCGACTATCACTAGAATACTTTACGCACTCGTACTAACGGCAATCCCTGCCGGGCTTATCTTCATTCAGCCTGATTTAGATGGCGCCATTTTCGGCGTTATTTATATGTTGTTCGTGTTGTACTTTGCGGGAATGAGTTGGACGATCATCGGTGGATTTGTTGGCCTCATAACCCTGCTAGTTCCGATGCTGTGGTTTTTTGTTATCGAGGCTTACCAAAAAAAACGTATCTTGCAGTTTCTTAATCCAGAGAGTGATCCGTTAGGTTCGGGCTATCAAATTATTCAATCCCATATTGCGATTGGATCGGGTGGCATGACAGGAAAAGGATGGGCCAATGCCACACAAAGTGCACTGGGGTTCATTCCCGAAAGTCACACCGATTTTATTTTCTCGTCTTATGCCGAAGAATGGGGATTTGCTGGATGCGTGGCCCTTTTGTCTCTGTATCTGTTTATCACGCTACGCACGTTGTGGCTGTCATGTGCGAGCCACCATATCTACAGTCGGCTAGTATGTGGTTCATTCGCATTAAGTTTTTTTCTCTATGCTTTTATCAATACTGGCATGGTGAGTGGACTGTTACCTGTCATGGGCAGCCCGCTTCCATTCTTTAGTTATGGGGGTACCGCGATGATTACTCAGGGAATTTGCTTTGGCATCATCATGTCGTTGTGCCGATCACCCTCGAGATATGCATAAGTCAGTAGATTAACTTGGCTCAAGTCCGCTTATGCTTATGCTTATGCTTATGCTTATGGCCATTATCTATTAACGAAATAGATAATAGCCACGCTACTCTCTTAATCTGGGAGGACAACCAGCCCTAGCGGCTCAAGCAACTGCTCTTGCTGCCATGAACAAATCTTAACCCCGCTGAGATCCACTCTTCTAGGATCGAGCCCCTCCAAATCAACATGGCACAGGTTCGCGTCTTGGAAACGAAATTGAGACCACGAATCCGCAGAAAACACACCACGGCTGAGATCAGAGCCTTTGAAAGATGCACCTTGAAGGTTTGCCCCTATCCATCGGTTCTCAAACAGGTCACATTTCTCAATGACCGCACGCTCAAGATTGGTGTACGACAGATTACAGTCCGTGATATATGCTGAGCAGAAATACATCTTGTGGCTGACTTGGTTTGCAAATCGAGCGCGTGAAAAATTGGCTCCCTTCAGGTCACACTCTCTCAACTCAATCCCGAAACAATCAGCCCCCTCAAAGTTGCACATTGCCATTTGACACTGTTTAAAGCTGGCATCTTTCAAGTTGGCATAATCAAAGTGACAACCTGCGAGATCGCTGGTTTCAACAAACTTACAGTTGAGAAAAGCACTGTCTCTTAGATCTGAGCGCGAAAAGTCGCAGCGCAAAAATTGGCAATGTTCGAAGTGATGATCGGACAAATCTTGATTAGAAAAATCATGGTGATCAAATATTTTGTTCTTAAAAATCATGTGAATGCTCCTGGCTATGACAGAAGACTACCACCCACCCTCATGACTTACTATTATTTTAACATCAATAAAATCAGTACATTAGGAGTTCGCCAAATCGCCATTTTAAGGCACTAAAGACGCCTGTTAAGGCGTCTTATTTTTATTGAGCGCACGCGGTTAAGAAAAAAATAGTTTGAACCAGTAGCGGCGCACTCAAGGTGCTTTCTTTGTTCAACACAAAAGCGCGGCTCTGGCTAAAAAACATCTTTCTCTGACTAGCCTTGAGTGCCGAACAACTGTTGAACGTCAACCCAACGGTCATTTTTCCTAATTAAATCAATGATCAATTGGTACTGACACCCATCTTTAAAGGTTTGATAAGGTGCCACTGAAACGCCACTAATATCTTTTACAAATTCGCTCGCTAAATGAGTCCAGCTTCGTTGGGTCTCACATTCGATATCCGGCAATTGTGCTCGAATGTCAGCCGGCAACGCCATTTCCTGCCACTGCCCATCTTGCCACAAGTATAACGGCCCATCGCCGTAGTGACCCTTAATATAGATGGACCCTTTTGTGCCATGAAACACAATGTGATCCTCATTAAAACGAGGCGTTAGACCACCATGCTTGAACAAGACTGAAACCGGTAGCGCCGCAGGTGTGCGACTTTCGATCTGCGCCAATACGGTATAAGACCATTCCACATCACAATCTCGCCACTCCAACGCTGGGTCGTTAATATCTTTAGGGATAAAGTTACGACGCTCTGTGAAATTATGGACACCTTCGACAACGGGGGCTTTTGGCATATCGTTGCGCACTTCTCCGCTGATGGCTAAGATATTATCGCCCACCACGGACGTAACAATAGACAATAAATGCGTAAAGTTATTGTTTAAACGCCCCCCACCCGCTTCAGTGCGGTGAGACCATCCAAATGGAATATGACGGTCAAGATTGAAATGAGAAATGCACTCAACCTCGGTCGGCTCACCAATGGCACCTGCCGCCACCAACTGCTTTGCATGTATGATTTCAGGAATGTATCGAAAGCTTGATGCAAAAGCGGTTTTTACGCCTTTCTCTTCCGCCAGACGATACAATTCAAGCGCCGTTTCACCACTTTCGGTTAAAGGTTTATCACAGAACACATGGCAACCGAATTGAATCGCTTCTTTGATGGCATCAACATGCGCCCCACCGGGCGTCGCGATTGATACAATATCGGGCTTACACAACTCGAGTGCTAAAGCCCAGTTTGTCCCTGAGTATGGGATCGCCATTTCCTCTGCGACACTTGTCACGATATGCTCAGTACGGCCTACGATACCGACAACTTCAGCACCGGCATCACGAAATGCCTTGGCATGGCCTTGACCCGCAAATCCCGTACCAAAAACTAACACTGTTTTCTTCATTACTTACCCTTAATTCAATGCTTACAACAAATACTCTTTCATCGAAAGAAAATGACCACCCTCGATGTGAGCAAAATAGTGATGAAGAAGGTCAACTTGCTCTCACGTACACTTTATTGAAGTGCTGCATTCGTTCGCTTTAACGACCTGCAACGTGAATGACCCGTTCCATGCTATTTTAACAATTGCTAGATCCTACCAATGCCACAACGTGCCATCTTCCAAACGGCTAACGGGTAAATACGAGCGCTTGTATGGGTATTGCTGTGCCGCAGTTTCATCAAACTCCACCCCTAAACCTGGAGCATCGCTCACTAGAATCATACCGTTTTCAAGTTTCATATCGTGGCTAAAAATGGACTGACATTCTTCGTTGCCAAAACCAACAAATTCTTGAATACCAAAGTTATGCGTCGAAATATTTAAATGCATATGAGCTGCGAAACAAATCGGTGATAAGTCTGGCGCGCCATGAGGGGCGGTACGGACATTGTAAACCGCAGCAAAGTCTGAGATTTTTTTCATTCCGGTGATTCCACCAGCATGCGTAGCAGCAGTGCGAATATAATCAATCCATTGATTTTGAATCAGGTCTTTACAGTCCCAGATCGTATTGTACGTTTCACCCAGTGCGAGAGGCGTGGTGGTATGGTGGCGAATTAACTTATAGTTCTCTTGGTTCTCTGCAATGGAAGCATCTTCCAAAAACAAAAGATTATAAGGTTCCAACATTTTGCCTAATTTGGCTGACTCAATCGGTGTTAAGCGACTGTGTGTATCGTGAAGAAACTCAGCTTGATCACCAAATCGCTCTTGTGCTTGTGCAAATAGCTCAGGAACCAATTTAAAGTATTTACTCGTTGACCATTCTTGCTCTGGTGGCAGTGGGCGATTGCCTTGCAACTCAAAGTAGTCTTTCTTATCACCAAGAACACCATACGTTTCAGATAAACCAGGAATAGCAGCCTGAAGACGCACAGCTTTAAAACCTTGCTCAATACATTGCTCTGCTTTATCAAGCGTATCTTCTATGGACTCACCGTTTGCATGAGCATAAAGTTTTACCCCTTCCCGGCATTTCCCGCCAAGAAGTTGATACACAGGAAGACCGGCCACCTTGCCTTTTATATCCCAAAGCGCCATATCAATGGCCGCGATGGCCGCCATTGTAATTGGACCACGTCGCCAGTACACACCCATGTATAAATATTGCCAGATGTCTTCAATTGAATGAGCATCTCGCCCAATCAAACAAGGCTTAACATGCTCTTCCAAGTACGTAGCCACAGCCATCTCACGGCCATTGACTGTCGCATCACCTAGCCCATAAACGCCTTCATCAGTCATCACTTTTACCGTGACAAAGTTACGGCCAGGACTGGTAACAAATACCTTCACATCTTCAATTTTCATTTCAATCTCTCTAATCTACAAAACAAGTAAATCGATTTAGTAAATCGGTTTACTTGCTATCATCTAGATCCATCGATAGAATGTCAACGTTCTGATTTTGAGCCAGTTAACAGTTTTAAGAAGCCAGTATGAAGAAAGTGCGAATTATCGATGTTGCCACACATGCAAGCGTGTCCAAAAGTACCGTTTCTCAGTATTTAAATGGTCGTTTTGGGCATATGTCTGCCGGGACAAAACAGAAGATCAAGTCCTCGATCGAAGAATTAAATTATGTACCGAACCCGATCGCGCGTAGCTTAAAAGTAGAAAAAACGAAGACCATTGGTGTGGTCGTTCGTGATATTGCCGGTTACAACACCAGCCGAGTATTGCGAGGGATTGACGATTTCTGTAAGAGCAACGGCTATAACGTGCTCATTTATAATAGTGATTTTGATGGGGAGGCTGAAAAACGAGCGTTGCTCTCTCTAAAGCAGATGTGTGTCGATGCCATTATCATCACCTCATCAGGTTTAAATTCTGAGTTGATCAATCAATTTATAGGCGGTGGCATGCCCGTGGTTCAATTTCAGCTAGAGCACCCTGATTGTCAGAGTCATATCGTACTATCGGATTACCGAGAAGCCGCATTCAACGCCACGGAACACCTACTACTCTTGGGACACAAGCGTATCTGTTTTATGACCCAAGAGTTTGAAAGTAGTTTGTCACGTAACGCCCGCTTTCAAGGCTACAGTAACGCATTGGCAAAACACGGCATTGAACCAGATAACGAGCTCATACAGTTTTGGGATAGAGAAACTGGCTTCAGGCACTCCCCAGTATCGTTAATTCAGGGGCCCGATGCCCCTAGCGCTATCTTCACTCAACATTTGGCCATCACAGCAGACTTACTACAATCTTTAAATAGTGCGGGGATCCACATACCACAACAGGTCTCGATCATTGGCTTTGATGAGATTCCAATGGTGGAATTATTCAAGGTGCCCATCACCGTCATTAAACAAGATGCTTATCTCATTGGAAAAGAAACGGCCAAGCTTGCCGTTGAGTCTAGCGAAGGAAAACATAAAGAATTTCAAAGGACTGTCGTCGCATGCAGCATAGTAGAACGTGATTCATGCCGTGCAGTTTAACTTTTAACTTTTAACTTTTAACTTTTAACTAAAAATAGCACGTTGAAAGATGGGGACAAATTGAACGTAAAAGTTGAGCTGGCACTCAAATAATAACATCTGTATTTGCAAGGTTATTACCATGGTCTATTTCTTAAGGGAAATACACAAACCAAGGGCTAATGATGGAAAAATGCAGAAACGGTTGCGCGCATTTTAATAGGGAAACACAGGGATGCGATCTGATTTCTGGTATGCCACCAGAGGTGATTGAAGATTTGATGGACAGCGATGCAGAGACACTTTTTCGTTTTCTTTTTCAAAATGAGTGCCACGGCGATTTTCAAAGCATGCTAAAAAAAGGGACAACCAAAACACCGAGCTTATAGCATCACTCTCGAAAGGAATAATGATATGAATCTGCTTTTTCAAATCGGACTGCAAAAATAAAGGTTGGCGCTTACCAACCTTTTTTATTCACATTCATAACGAGAGCCTGTTTGTCATGAATGTCCCGCGGTAAACATTACACAATACCATCGACTTCTGAGACCAATTCCAGCAACACTTGCTTATACGTATCTTGTGGGTGCGCCCCCGTCAACGCACTGGTGCGATTAAAGACGACTGTTGGCACACTTGACACGCCCATCTGATGCCATTGCGATTCTTGTTGACGAATCTTGTCCTTTAGGTGGCGTTCAGAAAGTTGCTGTTCGACTTCCAGCTTGGGCAATCCAACGGCCACGGCTTCCTCTATTAGCACCCTAGGGTCCGAGACATCTTTCTGTTCAGTAAAGAAGGCGCTGAATAAACGAAGCTTGAGTTCGGTTTTCTTGCCTACGGTGTGCGCGTACTCCAATAGGACATGAGCATCGAGTGTATTAACGATTTTCATGCCATCAAAGTAACGGAATTCGAAGCCATACTTTGCACCCGCTTGAGAGATTTGTTCACGAGCTCGGTCACTTTCTTCTTTGCTTGACCCATATTTTCTCGCAACATGTTCCCGCAACTCCTCACCTTCTGGGGGCATGTCTGGGTTTAACTCAAAGGGTTGCCATTCAATTTCAATACGGTTTTGTAGCCCCAGTTCGTCAATGGCTGCTTGTAGATGCAGGTACCCAACAATGCACCACGGGCAAACCACATCAGAAATAATATCTAGCTTAATTTTGTCAGTCATTGTTCACTTTCTCTCTAAATTCTTACCGATAGTCGGAAGTCTATGGCTACCGACTACGTATCATTTATCGTGTTCATCAATCCAAATCATGCAAGGTTGCAATGACTCGAGTTGGTTCAACTCCCCAAGGGTCAAGAATCGCCAGCGAGTTTCGCTTTACCCAAACGGCCTTTAATCCTGAAGATATTGCGCCAATCACATCAAACGAGTTACTTGAAACAAGCCAGGTTTGCTCAGGGGCGGTGCTGGTCTTATCGAGCAAATATTGATAGACCGACGGATCTGGTTTATAACTTTCAATCGCCTCGCAGCTGACCACATCATCAAAACAATCCATAATCTCGGCGTGTTGTAATAGGGATTCTACCGCACTGCGTTCGCCATTTGAGAAGGCAACCATCTTATAGCCACGCTGTTTTAGGGCTTCAAGTGCAGGTCGAACCTCAGGAAACGCTGGCAGCCTACGATAGCTTTCTAATAGTTGTACTCGCTGATCCAAACTTAACGTCACTTGATGAAACTCACACGCATAATCCAGTGCTTCACGAGTACAGACGGTAAAGGGTTGATATTGTTTCATTAAGCCAATTCTAAAAGAATACTCTAGCTGTTTATTACGCCAGGTTTGGCTGAACACCGATGCGTTATCACCGATCCATTCTTGCAACAGCGTCGTCACGCTGTGTGTATCAATCAACGTCCCATAAACATCAAAGGCTAACGTTTTTGTCATCGTAATACTCCTTAATCATGGTTTTAATCTACGAGGAATGATTAGACAGGGTTGAATAGCGATCCAATATCGCATATTACAAGGGCAGGCCTTGAAACCAGCATACCCACCAAAGGTGGGTATGCTGGTTTCCGTTATTCATAATCAAGCGCTACCTATCATTCATACTCATTATAGATAGTGCAGATTCAAGGTTATTTCCAAGCAAACTGCTCGAACATGGGATCAACTGGGGTTTGTGCGACATGATTGACGTAATTACTGATCACTTTTTGAGATAATCCAAGAATCACTTCAAGAACTTGTTGCTGACCGTAACCCGCAGCGTAAAAGGCTTCGAGTTGTGACGGTGATACATTACCTCGCTCACGAACCATACTGAGAGTAAAATCATGCAAGGCTTGAAGCTTCTCTGTTGGCATGGCTTCGCGGTTTCGTAGTGCCTCAGTCAAGACAGGATCAACCTTCATCGCATGCGCTATACCCGTATGTGCCGGTACGCAATAGTGGCACTCATGCTCTACGTTGATCGTTTGCCAAACGACAGTAAGTTCTTCGGCATCAAAAGACGTGTCGGTAAATGCTTGGTGCAGTTGTTTGTATGCTTTTAAGGTGCTTGGTGATTCCGCCATCACCCCATATAAACCAGGAATTCTTCCCATCTGCTTTTTCGCATCGACCAGAATCGCTTTGCTTTCTTCTGGTGCTGTTTCTTCTGTATGTCGTTTGAATTCGCTCATCTCAATATCCTTTCATACGGATTAATAATGTCATCGGGAGTGACAGTTTTCCTGTCGATGTAGAGACTATAATTAAATTTGAACGAACGTTCAAGTGATTTGTGAACGGCCGTTCAAGTTAATGTGTGACCCTTACGTTAACCCGCAACCATGCCATCCAAAATGGCTCCAGCCCGCTGGCGGGTAGCGATACGCGGACAAAAAGTCATTGGTAATAAAAAAGAGCAAGCCACCGATAAAGGGGACTTGCTCTGAATGAAGGATAAAAATGAAATTAAAGGTTAGTGAGCTTTGGGGTCAAGTCATTTTCGATCAAACAATTTTAGGATCAAACAATGGGACATTCTCACCAATAATGTATTTATGACGAAGCACACTAGACACCTTATCCATGACCATGACAATGACCACTAGCACCAAAGTAATAAACGTCACCACATCCCAGTTCCACAGGCGCATATTTTCTGCGTACACCAAACCAATCCCCCCGGCTCCTACAAAACCTAAAACAGCCGCCGAGCGCGTATTCGATTCCAATTGATACAGACTTAATGCCAAAAACGTCGGGAACGATTGAGTAAAAATGGCAAAGCGATGCTTTTGGATCTGATTGGCACCCAATGATGTTAGGCCTCGGGTTGGTTTTCGATCAGCCGCCTCATGACTTTCGGCAAATAGCTTCCCGAATAAGCCTAAATCTTGAACGAATACGGCCATGACACCAGCAAGTGGACCTAACCCTACCGCACGGACAAAGATCATTCCCCAGATGGCCATGTCGACCCCACGTAACACATCAAAGATTCGCCTCATCATGATAGCAATCACTCCGAATGGTCCAGTCATCACGTTACGTGCCGCCAGAAAAGAAAGAGGAAGTGCGACAACGGACGCCGTCAACGTACCACCAAATACAATCGCTAACGTAATACCAATCTGTGAGAAGTAATAAGCAAATGGCCAGTTCCAAAAATCTCGCCAAACAAACATATGCATAAAATAACTGCTGATCTTGCTATTGCCCATAATGAGCTGTTGCTCACTAATGCCAAAAAATGAAAAAAACGTAAGATAATAGGCCAAGACGGCGATGGCACTAAAAACGACCAAACGCAAATACCGCTTCTGGGTCGAGAATATTTCTTGGTGCTCCTGCTTTATTTGCTGCAATGCTTGCGTGCTCATTTCATGTCTCCACTGATCACTCGCTTTCTAAGCGATCCAGATAGCATATCAATTATCGCCACCACGAGGATGATGAGTAATAGCGTCATACTCACTTGATCATGACGCCCTAAACTAATATTGGTCATCAATTCTTGCCCAATACCGCCCGCTCCAACTAGACCCAAGATAGTCGATGAGCGGAAGTTAATCTCAAATCGAAGGAAAATATAAGACAAAACAATTGGCTTAACTTGCGGCCAAAGTGCAAATCTAACACGTTGCAATGGGCTCGCCCCGACGGCAGTAAGACCTCTCGTTGGCTTGTTAGATACCGTTTCAATCGACTCATAGAATAGCTTCGTGAGACTGCCGACGGTATGCAGCGCCAAGGCAACAAAACCCGGAAAAGTTCCAACCCCATAAGCCATGACAAACATCACCGCCCAGGCCAATTCAGGCATCGTCCTTAGAAAAGCTACCGACGCTCGTACCGCCATACGAACAGGTGCAGGGGCATAGCCGTTATTCGCGGCTAAAAAGGCTAAGATAATGGCAATACAAGAAGAAACTAAAGTAGCGGCAATGGCGACATTGATGGTCTCCCAAAGCAAGGGCAATTGAATCGGTAGTCGATACCCCCAGTAAATAAGCGATCCCGGCACAGCATGGCCCGAGTCATCACGGCTCGCGAAGAGGACATCCCAAGAAAGATTCGGAATCGTATCCAAGATGTAATCGAAGAAAGCGGGCGCATTAATGACGATCTGGCGAAGACTAAATTCAGCAAAGTGCCCAGAAATGAGGTACAGAACCATAAACATGGCAGACCACATGAAAGCGTCCATCTTTTGTTTACGTCGAACCTGTTGATAGTATTGTTCAAACGGCATGATGTTAAACCAAAAAGTGAGATAGCGAGTTCAAAACCCATTCGGTCCTGCCCTCGCCATAGATAGACAAGCAAGTGATAGACAAGCAAATGATTGCTAAGTCAGTATCACCTCTTTGAGCCTATACAGATCTTATAAATAGATTAGCCATTCCTAAGAAAGGCAACTATCTCTGAGCAAACTTGGTGGCTTTAACCAAGTCAATGATTGACTGATACTCATCTACACTGGTATCGGCCAAATGTAACTGCCCACCTGCGGCTTTACTAAAACACTCATTTTCTTCTTTATCGAGTTTCTTGACCGCAGCAACTAAATCTTCTTTAAACGCAGGGTCAAGCTTGTTGCTGACAATCGTCGGGCCGTTTGCAATCAATGGGGATTCCCAAATAATTCGAATTTTGTCCATCAATTCTGGATCATGATTCATGTAGCGCAGTAACGCTCCGGCGGTGTAACCCTGCTTCGCATCGCCCACCATTGATGACCATGTTACAGCCGCATCAAACTGACCATTCAGCACGCCAACAATATCCTGCTCATGACCACCAGAAAAGCTCACCGACTTAAAGAAATTATTGAAGCTGTTATCCATATTACCGCCTAGATTGGTCTCTAATTGGTTGTTTGGAATCAGGAACCCAGACGTTGAATTAGGATCGGCAAACGAGAAAGCCGTGCCTTTTAAATCCTCAATAGATTGGTATGGGCTATCTTCTTTCACCAAGATAACCGAATGGTAACCACGAGAATTATCGGTGTTATCAACGGTGATACCTATCAAATCAACGGCATTGGGATCATTTAGGTAGATCTCAGCATAAGATTTAGGTGACATGTTCATCACTAGATCAATCTTGTTGCCCAATAACCCTTGAATGACTGCATTGTAATCCGTGGAGTTGCGAATATTGGTCTTAACGCCTAATTCCTTGTGTAGAAATTCCGCCACACACTGGTTATCACCAATTTGATCCGAAGCATTTTGCCCCCCTAAAATCCCGAGGTTGATCTCACTTGGTGCTGCCGCTTGCGTGTGAAAAGAAAGTGCCGCTGCAATAATGCCGCTTACTGATAATAGTTTTTTCATTATGTCTTCCTTGTTCATTCTGACCACTGGTGACAGGATTGCCTACCAGTGAGATTGTGGGGGTTTAATCAACCAACCTGATCAAATTCATCACCATATAACTGGTGCAAAACCTCATCATTCAGCCCGGACGGGTGTCCGTCATAAATCACTCGCCCTTTTGCAAGACCAATGACTCGCGTGCAATATTGCTGCACCAATTCAATCGAGTGGAGGTTCACCATCACTGCAATATCATCAGTACTGATTTTTTGCAGCGCTTCCATAATTCTTACTGTGTTTTTAGGATCGAGAGATGCAACTGGCTCATCCGCCAGTAAAATTTTGGGGTTCTGCATCATCGCTCGGCAAATGGCCACACGTTGCTGTTGACCACCCGATAAATTTTCGGAGCGTTGCAGTGCATAAGGCAACATGTTTAACCATTTCAACAAACGGATTGCTTCTGCTCGGTCTTCATCACTAAAGACTTTGAAGAGAGATTTTATTGTTGAGGTGTGGCTCAGACGACCAAGCAACACGTTTGAGATGACATCAAGGCGAGGAACAAGACAAAAATCTTGGAAGATCATGCCGCAGTGAGTGCGCCATTCACGTAGTTCTTTACGTGTCATCGACAAAATATTATCCGTCGACTGGTCTTTGTGGACATTAAGGATCTCACCACTGCTTGCCGAAATGGTGCCATTTAACGTATGTAATAAGGTGGATTTTCCTGCGCCGGATCGGCCAACAATTGCTACAAATTCACCAGCATGCAAATCAAGGTTAATACCATCGAGAACTACTTTGTCCTGTTGATAGGACTTGGTAAGCGCTCGAGTTTGAAGTACTTTTCGCCCAAGTTTGGGTTGTACTATGTCACTCGTCTCACTGACAATGGTCAGTTCCGGCGCAATCATCGCCATAACTCTTCTCCGAATCACCTTTGATTTATTTAACTGGTATTTCATCGTAACTGTTTGACGATTTTTCGATGATTTTGTGACCATATTGTGAACATTGTTACTAGACGAATCCGTCACAAACAATTAGTTGACTCGATCAACCAAAATCAAGATAATAGTTGACTTACACAACTAAATATCAGAAATCGCTATGACGACCTATCGGGAAATAAACCATACCCTGCGTGAAATTCGCATGAAGACTCGTGGAAAAATGGTGGCTGAAGTCACTCGCCAAAAAGTCGAATTCTCTCCGCTCGAACACAAAGCCATGAGTGATATTCGAGAATTTGAGGGCGCCTCTCAACAGATGTTGGTCGAGTCGATGAATCGTGATAAAGCACAAATCGCGCGTATCGTGGCACGCCTGCATCGACAGGATTTGATCATCAAACAGGCAAGTGTCAGCGATAAGCGCTCTGTTGAGCTCACTCTGAGTGAGAAAGGTACGACGCTGCTTGAGCGATTAGACGACGTAGAAATGGGAATGATCAACGAGATGCTCACTGGCTTCTCTGACGATGAATCAGAAACGCTGCGCGTACTGCTCAAACGAGTGAACAATAACTTGGCTTACTAGCTCGTGACATCATCGACGATGTCGTTACATCTCCCCTTACGATAAAGCCAATAAAGAATCATTAGGAGTCACCACTTGAAACAAACACAACCTATATTGGGTAAAACCGGTATGTTATTTTTCCTCGTCATCATCAGTGCTTTTCCGCCTCTGACTATTGACTTGTACCTACCTGCGCTGCCGCAGATGGTCAGCATATTTAATACCGACCAAGCGATGGTAAACCTCACTTTAAGTAGCTATTTCGTTACCTACGCTGTCGGCTTACTCTTTTGGGGCCCGTTAAGCGAAAAATTTGGTCGTAAGCCTGTGTTATTAACGGGAATAGGCGGCTATATGATCGCCAGTATTTTTTGTGCCATGGCTGGTAATATTGAACAACTCATTGGCGCTCGAGTCTTTCAAGCCTTTGCTGGTAGTGCCATTACCGTCGTCGCCACAGCTATTGTAAAAGATCTTTATGAGGGACGTGAGCGTGAAAAAATAATGGCAACCATTATGTCGTTAGTCATTATCGCACCGATGGTCGCTCCGGTTATTGGAGCCTTCTTATTGCAAGTCGCATCATGGCGGATGATGTTTGTCACGTTAGCGGTGTTTGGTGCTTTCGCTTCTGTACTGGCATTTTGCTATAAAGAGACATTAGAGACTAAATACGACGGTTCAATGCTCCGTTCATGGGGAAGATTGGGGGTTGTACTAAAAAATCGAAGATTTATTGTATTGCTTGCCATTTTTTCCGTTACACCAATGGCACTCATGGCGTTCCTTGCGGCAGGATCATACATTTATATCAATGGGTTTGGGCTAAGCGAGCAAGAGTTTAGTTATGCCTTTGCGTTTAACGCGTTATGCGCCTCTTTTGGCCCTGCAATTTATATGAAGGTTTCTCGTCGTATCTCGGTCCAAAAAATCATTACCATGTGTTTCTTATTGCTTGCGGTTGCCGGTGTTCTCACGATTACAATTGGAGCTACATCACCATGGGTATTCGCCGGTATCGCTGCACCAGCGACCTTGATGGTCATTACAATGCGAGTACCAGGAACCAACCTAATGCTTGACCAACAAGACCATGATACGGGCTCAGCTGTTGCCTTGATTCAATTTTTTGCGATGATTTGTGGTTCTTTAGGGATGATGCTTGTCTCCATTCGACCGGAAGCTTTAATTGAAAATCTCGGACTCATACAGCTCGGGGTTGGCCTTACTGGTGGGATCTTATGGGTGCTAGTCAGGCACCGTCCGTTCGTTACGGAGAATCTCGTAGTAAACAAAAAACCTTAATCACACCAATAACGTAATCGAAACGTCTGTGCAGTGACAATGATCACTCACTCTAAAACAATGAAAGAATCAACGCTATAGGCGTTGGTTCTTTCATTATTGAAACGGTTAATTTTTACGATATTTATGCAGAATATTTTGAGGGATATGACAGTAATCGTTAGGTCGCAACGTAAGCCTATCTTGATGCTCATCATCACTTTTTACATAATTCGTCAACGGTAAGACTTCTATCGCGATCTTATCAGCATCTTCTCTCGCTTGCAGATAAGCGGTGACCTTTCGCAAATGTTCCGCGTGAAGGCTATAAATGCCCGTTCGATATTTTATCCCTACATCCTCACCTTGTTTATTGATGCTGTACGGATCAATAATCTCGAAAAAGTAATCCATGAGAGTTTCTACCGACACGATTTTTGGGTCGAATTGAGTCTTTACACACTCTGCATAACCGTCATAGTTCGCGCATGTCGTATCAGAACTCCCATTAGCACGCCCTGCTTGCGTTGTAATCACGCCAGGTAAGTGACGCATAAACTCCTGTACGCCCCATAAGCAACCTCCAGCAAAATAGATATCTTCCACTTGTTACTTCCTTCAATAATCAATATTTTCCCGACAAACTTTAGCCAATATCTTCTCACACCTTAACGACAAGTGCCTCATTACTGTGGTTATCCCATGTTCGTTCTTCCACCGCCTCCCCTAGACAACCCTGCAAGACAACGCTAATTTAATATTGACCTGTCTATTACTTCATAGTTTACAGTCCGTTTTGTACATCAATGATGTGGAGTTCTAACGTGTATCGAATCTCAGAACTAGCAGCCAAAGTTGGCTTATCGCGCACAGCGCTTCTGTATTATGAAAAACAACATCTAATTGAAGGACATCGACTCGAAAACGGCTATCGTGTCTACCAAGATAGCGATGTGCAGCGAGTACGATTAATTCAGCGGCTACAAGCTGGCGGGCTAACCCTTAGTGAATGCAAGGCTTGTCTACAAGCCAAAGTTGACCGAAGTTTGCTGCAGAAACGGCTTTCAGCGTTAGATGAAGAGATCGCAAAAAAACAAGCGTCTCGTCAGTTACTCGCGGCCATGTTAGGAGAGGGAGACATTCGAGCGTGGCATGAACAAACCGATAAGCTCGCCCCCGATGCACATTTAGATTGGATAATTAAGCAGGGCTTTAATGAAAAAGAAGCGTTGCGATTAAAATGGTTATCAAAGAATATGAATGAACACGAACAATACATGGCCGACTTTATGGCTGTTTTTGAGACACTTGAACGCTGGGGCCCAGGCAGTGAAAATGAAACCCTAAAAGCGCTCAATCAACTGCCAACCCGTCCGTGCAATATCTTAGAGATTGGCTGTGGCAAAGGTTTATCAACCACGATATTAGCAGAAAACAGTACTGCAAAAATTACGGCGGTTGATAACGAACCCGCAGCGCTTTCGCGACTCGAGCTTCGCTTGCAATCTACCCCGTTTTCTTCCCGTATCACACCGGTGTGTGCAAGCATGACCGAGCTTCCTTTTGAAAAGAAGCAATTCGACCTCATTTGGTCTGAAGGCAGTGCGTATATTATGGGCGTGACGAAAGCGCTCTCACAATGGAAGCCATTACTGGAAGAGGATGGCCTATTGGTAATAAGCGATATGGTGTGGCTAACCGACGCTCCAACGCAAGAGGCAAAATCGTTTTTTCAAAATGAATACCCCGATATTCAAACGATTGAGACGCGCTTAACGCAAATGACAGCGGCGGGTTATGAGGTGGTGAACCACTTTACGTTAAGCCGCGAAGCATGGCTAAACTATTACCAACCTCTACAACATCGTATTGAAAGCCTACCAGAAGACAAACAAGCGTCTGAGGCGGTCTGTGATATTGCTAAAGAGATTGAGGTGTTTCAGCAATGCATTGGGGAGTATGGTTACGAAATGTTCATACTACGTAAAAACAAGTAATCACCATTCGCAACGCAGGGCATTGATATCATTCTAATATCGATGCCCTGCGCTCATTTACGTAGCAAGAACTGGTTTCTTGATGTGTATTCGATAGTAACCAATAACGCTACTCAGAATAAACAGAACATCCAGTAAAACAGCGACCGGTGAACCCACTATTACGTCGTGAATCCCCCAGACAACCGTTCCTATCACCATAAGCCAACGCATGATTTTATCATTATGACTAAACGACGCTTTAGTATGGAATAGCGAACCAATACAACTCAGTATACTGGTTAAGCCACTAAAAGTGACGGCTGTTCCCAACAGCGTCGCCGAATAAAACAACCACTTCATTCTAGGGTCTGAGGTGAAGATCCCTGCTAGGTATCGACACGCACCAACAATGAGTAAACAAGCCGCTGTCCATTCTTCTAACAATGCAAAGTGCGCGGCAATGAACAACGCAGAGATAAACAACGTAAGTAGCAGCTTGTGACGGCTTTTAAACTGAAATGAAATGACATCGCAGAGTGCTGCGATCCCGACCAATATTTGCGAAGCAATAAAAAATGACACAATTTCCCCCAAGAGGAGACAGTATTAATTTGAGATACGTAATGGTATTCAACGACTTGTACACTGTAGGCTAACGGGATGAAATCTGAACAGCTCACATCTATAATCTATAAACCACACATCACTCGCCATGACAGGCCGACTGATTTCTTTTAAGTGAAATCAATGACGTCGTAAACTTAGTGTTAGGGCGCTTGGTTAGATGAATACTGTTTATTTCACGACACGATAAAAAAAAGCCAGTGTATAGCGTGAACACATAACAAATTTAGTCACAGGGGAGGTAAACGGAGAAGGCTCGACAACTACGATCAATACTGTGTAAACCAGGTAACAAAAGGTGCAATAGATAACACATGGGTTTGTTCCTCCTGTTGAGCGTAGAAAATTAATGCGGAAGTGTATCTGCTCGTTGCACAAAAATATACAAGCCATCACCTTTCGTTACAATTCGATCGTTAAAACTTAATGGACCCTACCAAGACTCAACGTGGCCTTACTTAAGTGATAAATACTATTCACTTGAGTCGTCATTATGTTGATGTCCGGTTTATGCCTTGGCTTACACCTAACAAAACACCATATTTTGGGGCCTATCAACCCCATGACAAGCGTCAATTTTTTCCTCGCTGCCTTAGTGATCTCCACCTATATCAATGATGACATGCTCTCACAGTCATCAGTCAGTCTAATGTTGCCACTATAAGTGGGTATTTTGCTAACAAAAGTGCCGAGATCACTTTTCAAATCATGCTCAGCATTAAGTATAGCTAATCAACAAACATACTAAATGGATGTCATTTTACACCGCGTTAATATTGCCCTGACTCTTCACCAGACAATGACATAGACTTCATTTCCCCCTGATTTAGCTGCGAGTTTTCGCCTTACCATACGGCTCAAACCAAATATAACTAGGAAAAAACATGACAATGAAAGCAGTGGCGATAGCAGTAACAGGGGTGTTTTTACTCTCAGCATGCAAAGAAGAAGCACCGACTCATGCAACCATTACGCTGGTCGAGGCCGTCACCCAATCTATCAAGACGCCACATCAAGTATGTAATGATGTGGTCGTAACAAAACAAGCTGATATCAAAGATGAAGGGAAGGTTCTCGGGACGTTAGGAGGCGCTGCCGCTGGCGCGGCACTGGGTAACCAAGTGGGCGGCGGCTCCGGAAAAACCGTCGCGACCGCCGTTGGTACGGTTGCGGGTGCCATGACGGGAAGAAAGATTCAGGACAATGCTCAAAAAAATGATACGGTGAGCACCACAGAAAAGCGCTGCACCACCGAATACACAACCTCCACTCAGGTCGCGGGATACGATGTCACTTATGATGTTGCGGGCACTTCAACAACCGTACACATGGATAAAAAACCGCAAACTGACACGTTTCCGATTGTTTCTGGCCAAGTCATCATTCCTCAATAGCTGAACCTGTCCCACCTATACCACAGCTCAAGACTCCAATATGTGTGGCCTATTTACGCTGGTGATTAACCAATAGGCTACACACATTCTGATCGTCATTTTTTTCAGCATTACGGATGACCGTTAAATAACAAAAAATTATCATTTTGAGAATTATTAATAATTTCTATTGATTAATTCCTTTCCATATACTCTCCTCATCGAAACAAATACGACATAAATTCTTAAGAGAGTGGAACAGATTATGAAAATGAATCACGTAGGCATCATGGTTGGCGATATGGACAAAGCGGTTGAGTTTTATACCAAAGCACTCGGTCTTAAAATTGTCATGAACAATACAAAAGTAATGGAAGAGCGTGAAACGGCTATTGGCCGCATGTGTATCGCGGTATTCGGAGAAGGCTTTAAAGGCTTTAACATTGCACACCTCGTCACTTCTGACGGCATCGGTGTTGAAATGTTTGAAATGAAAGAGCGCCAAGAGCGTCATGAGGTTGATTTCTCTCGTCTTGGTATCTTCCACTTCTGTTTACAAACCGATGACTTTGCTGGCGCTATTGAACGCACTGAGCAATATGGTGGTAAGGTTCGTATGGATATCATGCGCTATCACCCCGAAGACGACAACAAACTGGCGCAGATGGTTTATCTAGAAGACCCATTTGGTAATTTGTTCGAGCTTTACTCGCACTCTTACGAAGAGACTTATGCAACTGATTACGAGTAATCGACACAAGAATGATGAATAAATGGGGTTGGCATGCAGTCAACCCCATTTTGTTTTAAAGCCTAATCTCCATAAACTATTGAGGTTGCGCTCTCATATACTTAATCACATCATATACAGCTTCATATTCTTTATTGAAGTGATCGTAAGGCGCGGGTAATTCCGATTGCACCATACTATTAATCGCAATAATCACGCCAGAATCCGGGTCAGCCCAAATCAACTGTCCTGCCCAGCCACTGTGACCTAAACCGTATTCATTCATGATGGCTGACTTATAGTAATGGCTATCAATGTGAGTGAGTAAAGAGGGGACTGGCTGTCCCATTTTATGGGCGTCTTTCATATCTTTTTTCGCTTGATTTTTGTTACTGATCAACAGACGGCCATAACGGGCGAAATCAATCGTTGATGACATCATAGAGGCACCAATAACGGGGGTACCCTCAAAATCTGTTCCCATAAACATGGTATTTTCCCCACCTACCTCATGGAACAAGTCACGTACCTGTTTATCGAGAGCGACACCAGTAGCCGCTTCAACCAACCAACCAATCACGCTGGTATTAATGGTCGCATAATTGGCGATATCACCTTGCCACTCATTGGTTTCATCCATTTTTTCGACCGACTCGATCCATTCACGTAACTCAATGCGCTCATCATTACGCTGCAGTCCGATAACCCTTTCATCTTTATCAAAATTATCTAACGCTTTCGGGTCACCAGTATAAGCCGCCAATTCAGCAACCGCATGGTTAACATTCATGGCTGCAACATCACCAACCGTTCGGCCTTTAAATCCAGAACCTATAGACGGAATAAACTTTTCCACCTTATCGGTAAGCTTGATTTTTCCGTCGGCAATCGCCTTGTTCAACAAAATGTAACCAATAGATTTTGTCGCAGATTGATCAGAAAATGTCGTATCTCGGTTATGACCGTTACGATACTGTTCCAATAAGACCTTTCCTTCTGTCGTCATAATGACAACTGAGCCAGTCGCAGGGTGATTTAAAATACGAGCAACGGATGGGATTTCATGCAGATTATAATCACGTTGTTGGTGATCTACCCTAAACACATCTTGAGCATTCACCGCCAACATATTGGGATAAAACGTTGGCATCGCCGCTTGCCCAACGTGGCGCTGCTGCTGCCAAGTATCAATGTTCAATGGTACTTGGTTCGATGGTGACGTCTCTGCATAAGCAAGGCTTATTGAGGTGGCGAGTGAAACCACAACGGCTAGTTTTTTAATGGCGTTATTCATAATGAGCCTCTTCAGTGTTTAAGGTGACTTGTCGAAATTTCGTTCATTATCTATAATATTTTCAATAGGTGATAATAGGTTTCCTATGGTATTTACATAGGATTAATAACGAGAAGCCGTTCATGATTAAACCTGATTTATTAAAATGCTTTATTGCCGCTGCAGATTCTGGTTCTTTTAGCGCCGCTGGACGTTTGTTAGGGAAACACCTTGCGACCATCAGTGGGAATATCGCACGACTGGAAGATGAATTGGGCGTATTACTTTTTGACCGAGAGGGGAAATACCCTCAACTCACCGACGCAGGAAGAAGCTTGTACGACGGAGCCAAAGTGGCCGTTGACAGTATTGAGCGATTCACCCGCAACGCCCAGCAATTGTCGATGGGTATCCCCGCACACTTTACCGTGGCAATTGACGAAAATATTGACTTAATGCCGTTCGGAGCGATTTTCAGTGCTCTACAACGCCAATGGCCTGATCTCAAGTTATCGGTATTGAGTTTGGGAACTCAAGAGATATTAGATCGCACACGAAGTCAGCATGTCGATTTTGCCCTAACTCCAAGCGTCGAAGGGAATAGCCAATTTTATGAATTCAGAGCCATCGGATACGGCAATATTGATATTGTATGTGGGCACCGACATCCGTTAGCAAAGAGGCGCCATATCTCGAATGATGATCTTTTAGCGCATACTCAGGTAATAGGTTCTTCAATACTTGAAAACAAAATCCTTCATGATAGTTTTAAGATGTCATCATCGCTGTGCGAAACCAATGGGTACGCTAACCTCCTAGCCTTGATTAAAGCGGGACTTGGATGGGGCTTCCTCGTTCGGTTAGGTGACACACCACAAAGCCTCGTCACTTTACAGCCTGAGTTTGCCCAGACACAACTGCAGTTGCAATATGATGTGATCTGGCCAAAAAATCAGTCTTCCACTGATATCCATCAATTCTTACTTGAGCAAATCGAATCGCTTTTTAAAAGCACGCCATGCAGTTAGAACAAAGAAATCGAACTATTATTAACTATCTATTTTTAAGATGGATATTTTTTATTTCCAATGCAGAAAACAGCATGGTGTTACAAAAAAGTAGATATTCAGTTCTTTTTTTATCAAAAAAATGATAGCAACTGTCGCGACAACCCTGAATATCGAATGGATTCTAATTAGAAGTATCATTAAATCAAAAATAAGATGAGCGCCTCCCTTACCGATTCCAGAGGTCCTCATGCGCCACTCCAAAACGCTCATTGCTTGCCTGATTCCGCTGATGTTAGCGGCTTGTCACTCTCAGCCTGAAAGCGTCACAGACGTCACGCCTTCGGTTGATGTCCTGACCGTTAACACGCAGCCTTATTACCACCAAGAACAGTTTATTGGGAAAACCGCAGCCATCCACAAGGTGGATATTGTTCCTCGTGTATCGGGGTACCTAAAGTCTCGTCACTTTACTGAGGGGGAGCATGTTACAAAAGGAGACTTGTTGTTTGAAATTGATCCTGCGATGTTCGAGATTGAAATTCAGCGCCTTGATGCGGCATTAAAAGAAATCGAGGCTGAATTTAATATCATAGACAAAAAGCATCGAAAAGCCGTTGCCTTGGTGGCCAAACAGGCACTTTCTTCTTTGGAGCTCGATCAACTCACCGCAGAACGGACCTCTTCTCTGGCGAAAATTGAAGCTGCAAAATCTGAGCTATCCCGAGCTAAGTTGGAGCTTTCTTATACACAAATCACCGCCCCTTTTGACGGTATTATCGGCGCGAGTGACTACAGTCAAGGTGCACTAGTTGGCCCCGATACTGGCCCATTGATTCAAATCATCAGTTTTGACTCTGTCTACGTGAATATCCAACTAGACGAAAAGCAGCACGTCAACAACCTTCAAAAGCAACTCTTTGAAGGCGGTGATATTACCCCCCCAGACTTCTCACTTAAGCTCGCTAATGGCACAGAATATGATCACTTAGGTGAATCCAATTTTATTGATAACCATATGGACAGTTTAAATGGGTCAATTCGTTTCAGAGTTAAGTTCCCTAACCCTGATAATCTATTGATTCCCGGACAATTTGTTACGGTAACCAGTATTGATAAATCCCCAACATCCTCCATCTTCATCCCACAACACGCCGTTCAAGAAAATCAACAAGGCCGCTATGTACTTGTCGTCAACGATAACAACATTATTGAAGCCAAATATCTTGAAGTAGGCGAACGCGTTAATGATCAATGGTTAGTCGAGTCAGGCTTATCCGTTGGTGAACAAATAGTAGTAAAAGGATTACAAGCTATTCGGTTAGGTACGGAAGTCGAAGTCAATCAGCGAGGGTAACAACATGGCTGAATTTTTTATTAACCGCCCTAAGTTTGCGATAGTATTATCCATCGTGATGACCATTGCCGGCCTTCTCACCCTAGCAAAAATGCCGGTTTCTCAATTTCCTAATATTGTCCCCCCTTCAATTGAGATTTACGCCGTCTATCCTGGCGCTGATCACAACACCATTCGTGACACCGTCGCCACTGTCGTTGAACAAGAAATTAATGGCGTCGAGGGCATGATTTACCTCGAATCCAAATCCAATAATGACAACACCTATTTAGCTTATGTTACGTTTGATATTGGCACCGACCCCGATAAAGCTCAGGTCCTAGTGCAAAACAGGGTAAATAAGGCAATGGCAAAGCTGCCTGAAGAGGTTAAGCGTCAAGGTGTCACCGTAGAGAAGGTGGCCAACTCAATCTTGATGACCGTCAGCCCGTATTCTCCCGAAGAAAAGTTCGACAACCTTTACCTTTCTAACTACGCCTCACTCAATATTAAAGACGCGCTACTTCGTGTCGAAGGCGTAGGTAAGGTACAAGTCATTGGAGAGCAAAACTACTCCATGAGGGTGTGGCTCAATCCAGAGAAGATGGCCGCTAGACATGTGACAGCGTCACAAATAGCCAATGCCATCTCTGCACAAAATACGACCGTTGCAGCGGGTAAAATTGGAGAAAGACCGACCGCAGGCAATCAAGTATTCCAATACACGATTCAAACCAAAGGACGATTACTCGACGCCGACGAATTTGAAAACATCATCTTGGCTTCAAATAATGACGGTAGCTTTGTTCACCTTAAAGACGTTGCACGCGTTGAACTCGGAGCAGAAACTTACGCTGCAATAGCCACATTTTCTGGTAAAGACAGTCCTATCCTTGCGATTTATCAAGCGCCGGGTGCCAACGCGGTGCAGGTTGCCGAAGATGTACGAAGCACGATGGAAAACCTAAGCAAACGCTTTCCACAAAGCATGGCGTATGAGGTATCTTATGACTCCACGACCTTTATTAAGGTCTCAATGGACGAGGTATTTGAGACCCTGTATATCGCGGTCTTCCTTGTTATCGCGGTTACTTATTTATTCTTACAAAGCTGGCGCGCTACCCTTATCCCAGCCATCGCAATTCCAGTCTCTTTGATTGGCACATTCGTGGTGATGGCGGCAATGGGTATTGATATCAACACCATCTCGATGTTTGGGCTTATCTTAGCCATAGGTGTGGTCGTGGATGCCGCTATTGTCGTCATCGAGAACGTCGAACGTTTGATGGAAGAAGAGCATCTCGATGCTAAATCGGCGACCTCAAAGGCAATGAAAGAAGTGACAGCGCCACTCGTGGCCTCCGCATTGGTTCTGCTTGCGGTATTTGGTCCTGTCTCCATTGCACCAGGCATGGTCGGCCAAATGTATCAGCAGTTTGGTGTGACCATTTCCGTTTCAACCATCATTTCAACCATTGTGGCATTGACCCTTACTCCGGCATTGTGTGCCGTGATGCTCAAACATGAGGAGAAGAAAAAACGTGGCATACTTGCTGCCTTCAACAAGTTGGTCACCACTGTCACCGGTGGCTATGTTAGCTCGGTTAGTTTCCTAGGTCGTCGATTAGTCCTGTCTACTTGTCTTTTTGCCGCTATTTTAGGCGGGATTTATACCTTAGTCGTCACGACGCCAACGGACTTCATTCCGGCCGAAGACCAAGGCTCATTCATTATTGACGTCAATCTTCCTGAGGCTTCCGCACTCGACCGAACTGATCTGATGGTTGACCAGATGGTTAATGAACTTTCCTCACTTGATGGCATAAAGCACGTTATTGCCGCCAAGGGATATTCATTACTCAAAGGCGCATCATCCCCCAACTCAGGCATGATGATTGTGGTACTTGATGATTGGAGTGAGCGCCCAAATGCGGAGCAAAGTGAATTCGCACTGGTCGCACAGGCCCAAGCCATCATCGATAAAAATAGTGATGTTTCAGGGATGGCTTTCTCTATGCCTGCGATACCGGGACTAGGGAATGCTGGCGGCTTAACACTGCAGATTGAAGACCTAAATGGGCGCTCAGTCGAAGCAATGGCACCCGCGTTAGATAGCTATCTTAATGCACTCAACCAATCAGAAAAGATTGCGATGGCGTTTACTACCTATAGCGCCAACGTACCACAACTTTATCTGGATATTGATCGCGCTAAGGCGCTAGCACTGGGTGTTGACCTGCAAGACGTCAACCTGACACTCTCCGCCATGATGGGTAATTTGTACGTCAATGACTTCACAAAATACGGCAAAAACTATCAGGTCAACCTGCTTGCCGAGCAAGAGTTTCGAAACAATGAAAGAGACCTAAGCCGACTTTATGTGCAATCAGAGAGCGGAAAAATGGTAGCCATTTCGACCTTTGCTCGCTATGAACCTCTTGTAGGGTCAGACAACACGGCGCGCTATAACCTTTACAATACCGCACAAATACTGGCTATCCCTGCACAAGGCTTCAGTTCTGGTGAAGCCATCGCAGAAATGGAACGGCTCGCCGATTCAGTCCTTCCATCCGGTTACGCGTATGAATGGACGGGCATGACTTATCAGGAATTGGCGGCAGGCGATGCAGCGCCTTACCTGTTTGCATTGGCGCTTTTGTTTACCTACTTGTTCCTAGTCGCGCAATACGAAAGTTGGTTAATTCCGATGGCTATTATTCTTTGTGTACCCACTGGTTTAATTGGCGCGCTGGGGTTTGTGTTCGCTGCAGGTGGCACGATAAACCTATATACCCAAGTTGGCCTAGTCCTCCTTATTGGTATGGCAAGTCGAAACGCAATATTAATCGTTGAGTTTGCTAAAGTACTGAGAGAAGAATCCAAACTATCGATTATGGAGTCAGCCAAGCAAGCTATCGCCTTACGTATTCGCGCCGTCATGATGACTGCCTTCTCATTCATTCTTGGCGTATTACCGCTCGTTATCGCCAGCGGTGCTGGTTCTGCAAGTCGCAATGCGTTGGGGCTTGCAAGCTTTGGTGGCATGCTAGCAGCAACCGCGATTGGGTGTGTGCTGGTCCCGGTATTCTTTATCGCACTGCAAAGGTTGCGTGAGTATTGCAATCAAAAACGTTCGATGAAGAATGATGCGACAGCGATAGAGTAACACCGTCACCTATCGTGACTTAAATGGCGTCCTATACTCGCGGCTCAATCGCTAAAATCGGTCGTAGTAATGCTCAGCCAAGTCTTATTCATATAAGGCTTGGCTTTTTTGTGAGTGACAATATCCTCCCCAACGTTCATTTAATATCTCGATTGCAAGCTTTCTTCTGGCCCACCTATTCAAACAATTAATAGCTCATATTTTCTCATTCCTTTAAATGCTAGGTAAAGTAGCTCCACGTCAAAGGAAGGACCGTTAATACCATCTAATCATTTGTTTTAAAGGTAATTTCAATGAAAAAATCCATCCTACTCATGACACTTATCGCGACTGGCGCTCAGGCTTATCATCCTTGCGAGGCAGGCAACGAAATCACTGACGCTGTAGAAGGTGCGGTTGTTGGTGGTGTCGTTGGTGCCGTCGCCGGTAATGCCACCGCAGGCGCTGCAATTGGTGCAACCGCTGGCGTCATATCAGGCGCCTATGATGACGTTGATTGCGAGAACTACCTCGCAGACGAAATGGTGTCCGGAGCCATTGAAGACGACATTGAAGATGAAATTATTGCCGACGCAATGTGGGATTAAATACGTGCAGGTCATTTATACGGTCACGATGAATGACCTGCCATTCGCCAGTCTTGACGAAAATCTTATTGAAGGTTTTCAAAGTGCGCCAAAAACTCACCACAATCTCGTTGAAAAATAGGTAATGCTAACGCAATTTTTTCTTCGCTCCAGTGCCACCAGCCCAGCTTATCTAGCCGATCAGCGTAGCTGTTATCCTCAAATCTTGGACGTAGAACACGCGCAGGATTACCCACGACAATGGTGTAAGCGGGCACATCTTTGGTCACCACACTTCCTGCACCAATAATGGCACCGTTACCCACCGTCACGCCAGGTAAGACAATCGCGCCATGACCGATCCAAACGTCATGACCAATCATAACTTTATCCTCTTCACGCCAAGAAAATACCTCGTCATCGAGTGTCGCTGGGTTTTCTCCTAGTCCATATTTTCCCGGACGATAGGTAAAATGGTGCAATGTGGGCCGCCACCAAGGGTGGTTACTTGGGTTAACCCGTACATTGGAGGCAATGGAAGTAAACTTACCAACGGAAGTAAACATGAGATTACAGTCATTTTGAATGTAACTGTAATCCCCCAAAGAGACGTTATTAAGCACACAACGGTCCGACACTTCGGTCCAATGGCCTAATTCCGTTTGGTGCAGTTTCACACAAGCAGAAACACTCGGTTCAGCCGATAATGGGGTAGAAAGTGGTTGGCTCATAGCGTGATCTCCTGACCGTCGCAAAGTAGTTGAATTGAATGGGGAAGAGTATGACTATGGCGGCTCAGCCAATTGACGGTATCGTGGCTGACATGTACCAACCCTAAGTTATCTGGCTGGCAATCTGCGACCATCTGAACAACTTGATTCACATCATTATGGTTTTGTCGTAACCGCGTTGCTTCACACTCTATCGGGGCATAATTACAATCAGTAATTATCCATTGAACGGAGCGAGCGGCTAGCCACTCTTTGGTTTGATCAGGCAGCCCATTGGTGTCAGTCAAGTACGCAAGACATTGGCCATTCCATTCGAATGCATAACCAAGACAAAGTCTGGAGTGATTCAATGGCAGTGGCGTGATCGTCACGTCTTGCCAACTAAACGCTTGAAACGGATAGGCACGAGTCGAAAAATCAAGCAAACCGGCATGCTTGTAGAGATCATCACAGCCGATGGGATCATCGGGGGAGATCACGGGAATGGGCTTCCCTACGCCCCAGCGAAGATCAAACAAACTGTGTACATGATCCATGTGATAGTGCGTCACTAATATCGAATCCATGCTTCCGGCAGGGAAGCGCTGGAGAAGATCAGGCGCATTGGCATCAATCAACAACTTGCGTCCATTGTGCTCAATGTAAGCCGAGGTTTTTTCACGTTTCAACTCAGGATGAACAAGCGCCTGTAAACACGCCTCACATTGACAACCATATACAGGCAACATCGCGCTATTTCCTGTCCCTAGCATCACAAGTTTCATTGTATTCCCACTGACTGTACTTCTATCGAGTCGACTTTTACCGATTGCTCTTTTGCCGACTGAACCTCATTGTCGTTAAGCACTCGACGTTCGTGTAATAAGGTAAATTGCACGATGCTCTCTTCAACAGTGCCACTATTATTGATTATCCAGGCTCCCTCCCCTTCCGGGGCATAAGCCTGCGCACGTTGCAGTCTTTGTTCTATCTGCTGGGGCGTCTCTCTGCCTCTACTCATTAGGCGATCCCTTAATACCGATGTATCCACCGCAACAAGCACAGGCAGCAACTGATCGCCAAAGACAACCTTAGCTTGTTCAAGTTCGGCACGAGATCCATTAACAACCACAGATAGACCTTGCGATAGCCACGCTTTCACCTCCATCCCTACACCATAATGCAGGCCATGAGCTTGCCAACTCAAAGAAAACAGCCCCTGTTGTTGGCGGCTGTTAAACTCGCTTGTCGTCAGCGCGACATGGTTCTCGCCTCCCGCATCTGCCGCTCGAGTGATGTAGCGATGCGCGACAATAATCTCACCGATAAATGCCGCCCTTATCGCATCAATCAGCGTATCTTTTCCTGCTCCAGACGGACCAATTACATAATAAAGTTGGGGGTGGTGACGACTCGGTTCGAACGAGTTTTCTTGTGTCATCGAGTGGTATTGCATGGATTAGAATACCTTCTTACCTTGTCGCCACACTCGTGCCACCAGCGGATGGCCATCGACTTGTCTAGCCAAGACTAAATCGGCACGTTTTCCCTCCGCAATCACACCACGGTCGTGAAGATTTAATGCCTGCGCGGGGTTTATTGTGGCCAGTTGCACCGCTTGCGGCAGCGTGAGTGTATTGCGCTCATCCGCCGCTAAGGTATAAACCGCTTCCAGTATGCTCATAGGGTAATAATCGGATGATAAAATATCCAAAACACCCAATGATGCCAATTCGTGCGCTGCCACGTTGCCAGAGTGGGACCCGCCACGAACAACGTTTGGCGCCCCCATTAAGACCTTAAGACCTAACTCATGGGATTTTTGTGCAGCCTCGACGGTGGTAGGAAATTCCGCAATCGCCATGCCCAACGCTTTGGACTCTAAAACATGTTCCGTTGTCGCATCATCGTGGCTCGCCATTGGGGTATTATGCTCGCGACATTGGCGGCAAATTTCGTCTCGATTTTGTTTTGACCAACGTTGCGATAGCTCAACCTGCATTTTTTCAAATGCCGCCATCTCCGTATCACTCATGTTGTACTTACCTTGGTAGTAAGTACGGTACTTCTCTACATTCACAAACTGACGCTGACCAGGTGCATGGTCCATCAATGACACTAGCTGTACTTCTGGTAGGTCAATAAAACGCTCAAACATGCCCACTGTCGTTTCGTGAGGGACTTCGCAGCGAAGGTGCAAGCGGTGTTCTGCACGCGTTAAACCCCGTTTTTGGCTGTCGATAACCGTATTAATGAACAAGTCTAAATTGGCTTGTCTTTTTTCTTCACGAAAGTCCCCTAGTGCAACGGCATCTAACACCGTCGTAATGCCGGAGCCAATAAGCTGAGTATCATGTGCACTCATGGCAGAAAACGGCGGCCAATCAACCTTGGGGCGAGGGGTAAAATACTTCTCGAGGTTATCGGTATGTAGCTCAATAAAACCAGGCATTAGGTAGCCATTTTCACCATCATAAGCACCCGCAACCTGGCTGTGAGAATCCGACATACTGACAATATTGCCATCTCTGAGCTCGACAGAGCCTTTGACCACTTCATTATCTAAAACGAGATTTACGTTAGTAATAATCATGTTATGTTCTCCGTTACACACACGCTGAGATGGATGATGTCGTTAGATTGGATTCAACACTTGAGCAAGGCTGAACGAGCTTCTGTTCCGATTGACTAGGTTGACCATTGTTTGTTAAAGGTGCCGCCCCCTTTTTCACATCATAAAGACGGTCAGCGACCTGATCACGCGTCAGTTCATCATGGAATATCCCTACGATGGCAGCCCCTCTTGCTTTGGCTTCTTTGATGAGATTGACCACAACGGCACTGTTTGTCGCATCCAGCGACGCCGTCGGCTCATCGAGTAATAAGATGGGGTAATCAACGATGAAACCGCGAGCAATATTGACGCGCTGTTGTTCACCACCAGAAAATGTCGCAGGGGCTATATTCCACAAGTGCTCTGGCACATTCAGTCGTGTTAATAATGATTGTGCTTTGGCTTTGGCTTGCTCACGGCAACCGCCCATCTCAATCATGGGCTGCATAACCACATCTAAGGCACTAATCCGCGGAATCACACGTAGAAACTGACTCACCCAACCAATAGTGTGCTTGCGAACATTCAGTATTTCACGAGGCTGTGCCACGGCTAGATTGATCCAGCGCCCTTGATGGATCACGTTAATGTCACCACTATCGACCAAGTAATTAGCGTACAGCGCGCGCAGTAGCGTTGACTTGCCTGAACCTGAGCGACCGTTTAACACCACACACTCTCCCTCAGAAACGGAAAAGTTGGCATTAGACAGAACCGATAGTTCAGCGCTTTCTTGATTGTGTAAAACAAAGGTCTTGCTGACATTCGATACATGCAATCGGGCATTGTGTAAATGAGCATTCATTGAGGCGTTCCTTAGTTCTGCAATACAGAAGAGACAAGAAGTTGAGTGTAAGGGTGCTGTGGATCATCGAGGACTTGATCCGTTAATCCGCTCTCTACGACTTCACTGCGGCGCATCACCATGAGTCGGTGCGCGAGCAAACGAGCAACCGCAAGATCATGAGTCACGATCACAACAGCAAGATCAAGCTCAGTCACTAAGCGGCGCAATAGATCCAACAACTTAGCCTGCACTGATACATCCAGCCCTCCCGTTGGCTCATCCATAAAGATCAACTTAGGATGTGTCACCAGATTACGAGCGATCTGCAATCTTTGCTGCATACCCCCAGAGAAGGTTGTTGGCATGTCATCGATGCGATCGAGTGGGATCTCGACATCCGCCAGCCATTTACTTGACGCTTCACGGATGTCGCCATAATGGCGTTCGCCTACTGCCATGAGACGCTCACCAATGTTGCCACCCGCAGATACGCGAGCCCGTAACCCATCCATAGGGTGTTGGTGCACCACACCCCACTCCGTGCGAAGCAGTTGACGTCTTTGGCTTTCCGCCATTTCATACAGGTCTTCCAGCTGACTCATTTGCTCGCTCCCTTTACCTCGGACATACAGTACCGATCCACTATCTGGTACTTGTCGTCCAGACAATGAAGTCAGTAAGGTACTCTTACCGGAACCAGACTCTCCAACGATGCCCAAGACTTCACCAGGGTAGATATCAAAAGACACGTTGCTAAAGCCCTTACCCGGTGCATAAAGCTTAGTGAGCTTGCGTACTGACAATAATGGTTGTTCTGTACTGGCTGGCCGTTCCGTCTCTACTGACGACGCAAAAGCGGCGGCTTGTTTAGGGGCATCATTTAACTGCATGTTCATGCCACACCTTCCTGTGATTGCATCGGGTCATTCTCTGCCACTCGGTCGCGACAGTAATCGGTATCGGAGCAAACAAACATATGATTGCCTTTATCATCCATCACCACCTCATCTAAGAAGGTGTCCGTCGAGCCACAGATCGTACATGGGTCTTCCCACTGCTGGATCTCAAACGGATAGTCTTCAAAGTCGAGGCTTTGCACCTTAGTAAACGGTGGAATCGCGTAGATACGCTTTTCACGACCGGCACCAAATAGTTGCAACGCGGCCATGTTGTCCATTTTGGGGTTATCGAATTTAGGAATCGGCGACGGGTCCATAATGTAACGGTCATTAACACGCACCGGATAAGCATACGCCGTAGCAATATGACCAAAACGAGCAATATCCTCATACAGTTTGACGTGCATAATCCCGTACTCTTGCAGGGCGTGCATTTTTCGTGTTTCGGTTTCGCGAGGCTCGATAAAACGCAGTGGCTCAGGAATCGGCACTTGATACACTAAAATTTGGTTTTTCTCTAACGTGACTTCTGGGATGCGGTGACGGGTTTGGATGATCGACGCCTCACGCGTTCTTTCTGTTGTTTGCGCGTCGGCGACCGATTTAAAGAACTCACGAATGGAAACGGCATTGGTCGTGTCGTCAGCGCCTTGGTCAATCACCTTTAGCGTATCCACCGAGCCAATAATTGCGGCGGTAATTTGCACTCCGCCAGTGCCCCAACCATAAGGCATCGGCATTTCTCGTCCACCAAACGGTACCTGATAACCTGGGACCGCGACGGCTTTAAGTAATGCTCGACGAATCATGCGCTTGGTTTGTTCATCCAGGTAGCCGTAGTTGTAGCCCGTATCGGTATACGACGGTTCGTTATCAGCGACAGCGCTCGAGGCAGTATTGTGACCACCTTTCACGTCTTGCAGGTGTGTATGCGTGTTGTCGTGGTTCATGACTGTTTCTCCTGCGTCACGGCATCATGTTCAGCGTGCATCTTACGAAGCAGCTCAAGTTCTGCTTGGAAATCTACATAGTGTGGAAGCTTTAGGTGTGATACAAAGCCAGCGGCCTCTACGTTATCGGAATGCGACAGTACAAACTCTTCATCTTGTGCGGGTCCATCCACCGCTTCACCGTACTCTGGTGCCTGCAATGAACGGTCCACCAGCGCCATCGACATCGCCTTGCGCTCGGTCGCACCAAACGTCAGGCCATAGCCGCGAGTCAGGGCAGCCTTTTCTGTCTTACTACCAACAAAGCCATTGATCATCTGACACTCGGTAAGTTCTATCTCACCAATATCAATGGAGAAACCCAGCTCTTCGGGCGTCAGTGACAGGGTGGTCATTCCGGTGCGAATCTCTCCGGCAAACGGGTGGTTTCGACCGTAACCGCGCTGCGTTGAATAACTCAATGCGAGTAAGAACCCCTCATCACCTCGAACAAGATTTTGCAACCGAGCCGAGCGGTCACACGGATAATTCACAGGTGCCATGGTGATGTCTTCTGGCACTTGCTCATTGTCTTGTTCCTCTTTCATCAATTCGAGACGCTCTAAGATACCGAGCACCTGCGGACAAGGTTCCATTTCAGCGCTGACCTGCTGCTCCAAGTTCGATTCTGTGCATGGTGGCTCACCTTCTGCCAACAAGCTAAAATCCAGCAATCGATGCGTATAGTCATAGGTTGCACCCAATATCTGTCCACCGGGTAAATCTTTGTAGGTTGCCGAAATTCGGCGCTCGATGCGCATATCGCTGGTATTCACTGGGTTAGATGTGGCGAGGCGTGGCAACGTCGTACGGTAAGCGCGCAATAAAAAAATAGCCTCGACTAGGTCGCCATTGGCTTGCTTGATCGCTAGTGCTGCCAGCTGTGGGTCGTAAATACCACCCTCGGTCATGACTCTGTCCACCGAACCGGCGAGCTGCTGGCTGATTTGCGCCACGCTTAATTCTGGTAACGCCTTGTTGCCACGACGTTTTTTAGCTTGAAGTTTATGGGCTTGCTGAATCGCTTTTTCACCACCCTTCACGGCTACATACATGGAGAAACCTCAACGTTAGTGGTACGGGGTAAACACAGTATTTGTTCTTCATGAACCAACACCAAATCGATGCCAAGAGGAAAATCAACGCGCTCCTGGCGAGACTCGAGAAATGACAAAAAGCCGTCTGGCACATCACCAACGAATGCCTCGTCAGTCGTTTCAATGCCAGGACCTGATAACAATAATCGTTGACCGGACGTCAGCGAATCTAGCTCAATAATCACGGTTGTCGCGGCATCTGGGTACTCTTCACAACCAGATTTGAAATCGAGGAGTTGTTGACTAATCTGAGCGATATCTGACTTGGCGATCACAGCGAAATCGGCATCTGCTTGCTCAAATACAATCGGAGCGCCGCAGTGAAAGCGCACGTTATCCAACACAGCCTTATCGTTTTGCAAAGTGGGCGACAACCAAATATTGGTGGCGTTATCCGCCAAACTCAGTAAGGTTTGTGCCGCGGCGGCATGCATGATGCCAAATCCTTGGCTTCTATCTAATGTCACCAACTGTCCGGGTTCAGACATGGCTTTTAACAGTTGTCTGAAACAGTATTGGCTATCGTGTACCGCATCTTGAAAGGCGGGTGTAATGGTTGTCATAGTGGTTACCTGTTGGGTTGGCACCTTGGCCACGCCGTTATCATATTGTTGATGTAAAATAATGAAGCTTTACACAGCACTCACTCGAAAATGGACGGCTGCAGACTCGCGTTCTCGACGAACATATCTTCTCTGCAAACTATTTTTCCCGTGGGCTAATCTTCTTCGCGGATGACACTTCCACGTGGATGCGTCTTTCCCACAAATTCTTCTTTCCCGCTGATTAGTCTTCCCCGCGAACTAAAGTAAAAAAGTCCACTTTCGTCGCCGCAACTTCAGCGGCTTTTAATTGATCTCGCTCTTGCTTTATTGCCGCCAACGGTTCAATGATGCGAGTCAACAACGATGTTTGATTCGATGATATTTGTAATAACCCATCCAGCACGGCAGCCAGTTCAGCATGTGCCTTATTGCGTCCGCGAATGTAGCTGTAACCCAACTCACCACTTGGCAGTTTTATCACTGCTCTGGTAATAGTGGCGTCACCCATATTGAACTCACGCCCAGTACCGCCCATCCTTGCTCGAATTTGTGTCAGCCCGATTTCAGGTTGACGTACCATTTGATAGTCCGTATCAATACTGGCGTCTTTCCAATGCTGCTGTAGCTCTTCAAATTGACTTTGTGCTAATACAGACATCCACTTTGATCTTTCGGTCACCGCCGTCATTTAATGCTCCATTATTATTTCTGTGGCATCAGAACGGCTGTTCGAGCTTGAAAACTCGGCAACAATGTTCGTGCCTTTAATGACATTTTTCGTTTTAATTTTTAGGATTGGCGTCGTACTTGGAATCTGTAGTAAACGACAATCTTCATTGGTCGGTGCTCGTGCACCCACACTGGTTTCTTTTCGTGTCAGCTCAACACCCAAGCCACGTTTTATGAACTCGTGCAATGAACCACTCTTGAAGTTTTTTAATACCGTCCACCACTCTCGGTTGGCGAGGTAATGGTCAATCACCGTGCGTGGCATGTTTTCCGTTTTTCGCAGGGTTCGAATGTGCACAATGCGCTGCCCCTCTTCTATGCCTAGGCTTGCCGCAATCTTTAATGGTGCGGACATCACTCGCGATACCATGACCTCACAGCGAGGCTGTGCCCCTTGCTCTATGAGGTTTTTGGTAAAATGGGCCCCAGAGTGAATGCGGTATTCATTTGGCTGCCTAACCACCATATTGCCTTTGCCTTGATGGCGTTGAATCATGCCGGTGTTCACCAATTCATCGACAGCGCGACGCAAGGTATGGCGATTAACATCAAATCGCTGCGCCAGCCTTGATTCCGGGGGCAGGTAATCACCAGGGGCAAAATTGGCCTTCACTTCCTTTTCAAGCACTGAGGCAATATCCAAATACACAGGCATGTTTTCCCTTATTACTTATCTAGACATGTTTAGGTAAATAGACTGACGAGCGGTCTAGATGAATTTTTTACGAATAATCTGAGAAACAAAATCGATGATGCTGACCGTGACAATCACAATAGACATAATGGCGGCCGTCTGTTGCAGCTGAAACCCTGAGATAGATTGCCAAAGCAAGACTCCAATCCCCCCCGCACCGACCATCCCAACAACAGTGGCAGAACGAATATTGGACTCCAAACGATACAAGGAGTAAGAGATCCAAAGTGGCAATACTTGGGGAATGACGCCATAGAGAATCACTTCAAATTGGTTGGCACCCGTCGCTTTCACGCCTTCCATCGGGCCGGGCTCTATTGCCTCAATCGCCTCAGCAAAAAGCTTGGCAAGGACACCCGTCGTATGGATAAATAACGCCATCACACCAGCAAAAGGACCCAACCCCACAACGACGACAAACAACATGGCAAATACCATTTCGTTAATTGCACGTAGGCAATCCATCAGGCGACGAATGGGAAAGCTGACCCAAGTCGGCATTAAGTTTTCAGCGCTCAGGATGCCGAATGGAATGGCCAACAGTACCGACAGTACCGTTCCCCAAATGCCCACTTGAATCGTGACAATCATTTCATTGAGATAGAGGTGACTTTCACTAAAATCAGCAGGGAAAAAGTCATTAAGAAGTTGAACCATGTTTTCTGGGTGTTCAAAAAAAAGCGCAGGGGCCATTTCAGCGCCGTTCCATGCCCATACCAGAACAAGCAACATCACAACGCCAATGATGCTGTTCTTGATTGATAGTTTATTTTCTGGGTTATAACCGGTTGTCATTGTGTTCATTTTATTTGCTCTGAGAGAGCGCTGCCCACGGACAGCGCGGTGCTGTCCATTAGCCTTTAAGGGCATCCATTTGCTGCTGCAACGTCTCTATCTCTGCGGTCAGCTTCTTCACTCGTTTATTTTTTTCTTCCGTATCTAGGCGAGTATTGTTCTTTGCCTCTACTAGCTCTTTATAGGCCTCAAGTTGACGGATTGGCAGCAATTGATTGTTGTCCGTTTCCGAAAAACCAGACCATGACAGCTTATGTAAGTTATTGATCTCTTCTTTATTGCCATCTTTGCCATAGTTGATAAAGAACGCTTTAGCTTTCGCTTTCATCTCTTCCGGTAAGGCTTTACGGTAGGTCACGACGTCGGATGGAATGAGCACTGATTGCCAGACCACTTTGATCTTGGCATAGCTGTCTGGGCTGTTTTGCTGTAAACGAAGCAAGTTCATGCTGTTGTTCGTGGCAACATCCACTCGCTTGTTAGCCACCGCCATTAGGTTTGCGCCATGACTTGCGGCAACCGAACGTTTAAAGTCATTCGACGACACGTTGTTCTGTGCAAAAGCATAATAGTTAGGCACTAAAAAGCCGGAGGTAGAGTTAGGATCACCATTACCTAGATTCAGCTCCGAGCGCTGCTCAATCACATCTTCAAGGGTATTAATGTCACTATTGTCTTTGTTCGTGACCAGTAAACTGTAATAGCCTTCTTGGCCTTCTAAATCGATATAGCGAGCAAATATTTCCGCATCCGCACGATCAACAGCTTCAATCGCAGACTTATTGCCGTAGTAAGCAAAATCCACTTTTCCGAATCGTTGCCCTTGAATAATGCCCGCGTAGTCTGGCGCAAAATAGGCTTTCACTGGTACGCCAAGCTCTTCGCTGAGATCTTGCAGTAAAGGCTCCCAACGCTGGCTTAGGTTTTGCTGAGCGTCGGTGGCGATGATGCCAAAGTTAATCTGTTTAGGCATATCCTGCGCAAAGGTCGCCATGGCCGAAGACGACATAGCCAAGGCAAAGGCTGACAACGTAAGTGATTTTTTAAATCCTGATTGCATCGAACGAAACATGTTCATTTTCCCAATGATAATAAATGACAAAAATTAAAACGAAGGAGCCAGTAGGCTTGAGGGACACGGCGATGGTTCTTCCGTCGTTGATCTTGCACGATAAAGCCCCTCAATTTGTGATGAACTGAGGCTTGAGCTTGCTCCTTGATAGAAGACCTCACCGTCCTTCAGCGCGACAATTTCCGAGCAATACTTGAGCGCATGATCCACTTGATGAAGCGTCACAATGATTGGAATGCCTTCCTTTTGATTGATATCTTGTAGCAATTCCATGACGATACGGGACGACTCCGGATCCAGTGATGCTATCGGCTCATCCGCAAAAATAATCTCCGCTTGTTGCATCAACGCTCGGGCAATAGCCACACGCTGCTGCTGACCACCAGATAAATGGCTAACACGCTGCGACGCAAATGACGCCATACCAACACGGTCTAACGCATCTAAGGCTTGTTGTTTTTGCTCTTGAGTAAACATTCCCGTTAATGTGCGCCACTTCGGTGTCGCACTCATGGCACCAATCAATACATTGGTCATGACAGATAGACGATTCACGAGGTTAAATTGTTGGAAGATGTAACCCGCTTTCGCACGACATGCGCGAACGGATTTGTCGGCCTTGCCTTGTGACTGAACAGTGCGCCCTTGCACCTGAATCTTTGATTGAGCGTTATTGTCACCAATAATAAGCCCACTTAGATGTCGAAGCAGTGTCGACTTCCCAGAGCCAGATGGCCCTAATAATGCCGTCATGTTTGGGTTCGTGATGGTTAAGTTAATATCTTTTAGCGCTTTATTGTCGCCAAAGGTCTTATTCACCTGCTTCACTTCAATGATGTTGTTCATCTCAATCGTCCCTATTCGGTTTAGGAACACTTTGACGACCTAATATGAACATTGCGTGTCGGCAATATGTCAAAACCGTCACAAACCCGGACCAAGCGCCACTTGTCTAGACAAGATTAACAATCTGATATAAAAGCGTTTTTACTGCCATAAAGACAGATTTACCACAACCTATCTAGGCGGAAGATTCACAATTGTTTGACGTACCTAATGATATTAAATTTCGATCACTCTCTAGGTGCATACAAACACGCATCCATATATACTTTGCGACAACTTTTCTAACCTAAAAGATAATATGAACTATTTGACGACCTTTCTAAAAGGAATGGCAATGGGCGCGGCTGACGTGGTCCCTGGCGTTTCAGGCGGCACCGTTGCCTTTATTACTGGTATTTACGACATGCTGTTAGAAAGCATTCGACGGGTGAATCCAAGCCTATTTGGCATCTGGCGACGTGACGGCTTTAAAGCCGCGTTTAATCATATCAATGGGTTCTTTTTAATTGCTTTGTTTGGCGGTATTTTGACGTCAATCCTAACGCTAGCGAAATTCATTTCTTGGGCACTAGAAACGCACCCTGTTCCAGTGTGGTCGTTCTTCTTCGGTCTAATTTTAGTGTCGGTTTATCACATGCTAAAACAAGTCGAACAAAGAACGTTATCCCGTTTCTTGTGTCTTGTGCTTGGTGTTGTTTTTGCTTATACCATTACGGTTTTACAGCCATTACAGATGGATCCAACACACTTAAATATTTTCCTTGCTGGCATGATTGCAATCTGTGCGATGATTCTTCCTGGTATCTCTGGCAGCTTTATTCTTCTTATTCTAGGCATGTACGGCCCAGTACTTGGCGCAGTAAAGGGGCTACAACTTGATATTATGGCGTTGTTTGCTTTCGGTTGTCTGATCGGACTGCTAAGCTTCTCACACGTGCTCTCTTGGCTACTAAAACGTTTCCGCGACTTCGCATTGGTTTTCTTAACCGGTTTAATGCTAGGTACACTACCGAAGCTTTGGCCTTGGAAAGAAACCATTTCTTGGAGAACGAACTCTTCAGGCGAGCAGGTTCCACTTATTCAAGAAAACCTATCACCCTTCAACTTTGAGTTAGTGACGGGTCACCCTTCTCAGCTGGCGATTGCTATCGTGATGATGCTGATAGGCATTGGCTTGGTATTGGGACTAGAAAAAGTTGGTGAGCGTGGTGAGAAATAATCTTACGTAGCGCTAGAATTATGAAAGCCCCGACAGTGTCGGGGCTTTTTTACATCAAATTCTAGCTAACACGTGTAGCGTCTTAGAAAACAAAATTCAGCATAACCGTATACAAATTGGCATCAGTGTCTGGGCTAGGGTTATCCACAAACGCACCATTTCCGCCATTGTAGGTATTGAAATATTGCCACTCGGTGTTTAGTGAAACGTTATAAAGCAGGTCATAGCGCAGACCCAACGTTGTGCTAGCACCCGTCTTATCATTATCCCCATCAAAATCCTGCCCATAGACTACGTACGGCGTAAAGTCAGATATTTTATAAGCCGCGCTACCGTACCATGCCATCGATAAATCATTTTTCTGACCTTCAGCGGTTAATTTGAGGTTTCCTAAGTCATATTCTCCTCCCAGAGAATAAAGCTTAATATTTTGATCAGGCGATGTTGACTCAACGTATGGGATAGTGCCGAAGCCAGGGACAACCAAGTTTTTAATTTTTGCCGTTTGGTCAAAATTTGAATCTAAATAAGCAAAATTCAACCGATAGTTTTCGCCTGTCAGTTGGACATTTGCACCCCACATGTTCTTAGTTTCAAATTCCAATGTCGTCGTGTCGTTAAAGTCGACTTCATTGTTGTCTTTAAAGCCCACAAACGGTGTCAATGAGAGCTGAGTTTCGTCCGAAACATTATAATTCCACGTCACACTCGCTCCGTTAAAAGCGGTCACTCCTAAGATACTGTTATAGACCTCTTCTGGGGGCCTCGCGGTCGTGTAGGCTTGTCCAACATAATAATATTCAGAAGCAAGAAAAACAGGTAAACGCAAACGTCCGCCTCGAATCTCAAAATCACCTATGGAGTACCCTAAGTAAGCCCATTCTAACTGAGGCTCACTCCAATTATCCTGTGGGCGCTTAACGACCTGTACCGAGGCTTTAAATGCCTCTCTATAATAATCAAGTTGAATACCAAACGTCGTGTCGCAGTCAAAGCAGTTTTCATCAGTGATATTTCGATTCACCATTAAAGGCGTTTCATTATCAGATTTAGTCCAAGAAGTAGAACCAAAGCCACTGATCGAAAAATTATCCGTAATATCGATGGCTGCAAATGATGGGACACTCATCACGGATAGTGTCAATACAAGAAGTTTATTATTCATGGTTATTTCTCCTTACTAACGACGTATAGAATTTTGGCTTCTTGAGGCAAAGCATCAATAGGTGCATACCCAATTCTATTCGGCTTTTCTTGTAACCAATGAATAAGCGAGTTTACCGACGCGTCTCCAATTTCCTTCGGTGGTCTGGCTTTTCCTGAAAATGACAAACTTGCCCAGTAGGCATTCATTTGCGCGACATCCTTCCCTAATAGATACTCATAAAATTCAGAACGTTCCGAGGAGCTTTCCGGCCAATCAGAGATTTCTATACGTTGTCCTTGTAAGGATTTAGCTTTCCCTCTGTACACCATTCTCGCTTTACTTCGCGTCAATACTTCGAAGTCAGCATCAAGTGTAAACACCGCATATTCATTCGCGGCAAACGCTCGGCTATCGGAAGACAAAAATATCATCAAAGCTAGCCCGACTGCTGTTAACCCACTCAGCAGCTGCTGTTTAATATTTCCATACTTATTATCAACTTGTTCCATTTCATTACACTCTTACGGATTCCTATCCTAGACTACTCATAGATTAGTTCAGAGCCTTTGATGTTCAAGAATATTATCAAGGATTAGTGATATGGCTTTATTAAATAAGACGTCGATCAAAAGTAGAATAATTATCCTAGCGATTTTACCGCTGATCGTCATTTTAGTATTGTCATCATGGGAAGCACTTAGAGCGAAACGTGATTTGCAACAAATGTCGATTTTATCCGCGGAAGTGAAGGCATTAAGTTACATCTCAAACTACAGCGCGATTGTTCACAGCTCACGGCTAGAAAAACTACAACATACCTTTGAAGACAACAAAACCATCATCTATGGCAAGCTAAATGAATGTTTAGACAAGCTACAGGGCGTTTTATCAACGGCTTACTATCTTGATGATACCTCCACGGTTGAAAACGCATTAAACGAGTTACGTGAAGCGCAAGGTGAACTTGGCGCGATGTCAACCATCGAGGAGGTGGAAGATTGGAACATTTGGACGGTAGATCTGATTCAACAGCTTTTATCCCAATTGGAAGGCGTCAAGGTAGATACTGGGTCTATCATCCTCGAATCCCACCTCAATGCGTTATTCACATTGGAATGGATTCGGCTGTGGGCGACAGAAGAAAACTGGATCATCCATACTGACATCTACTTAGGTCACGACGACCATCATGACGAAGAACATTCAGCATCGGTGCAGCTGACCTCCTTGTTTGAGCGCCAGCAATACCTCATTGACCGCTTTCTCAATATCAACGCTGATGCCTCACAAGTCAGCTTGCTTCTAAGAACCTTCTCGGACGAATCATTTGTCGATAGCATTCTATTTCGAGATCGAGTCCTTGATGAATCCAGAGAAGCGCTAACCGTACAAGAGATCACTTCCGGTGTAGCGGCACTGGATAAACGACTCACACTTATTCAGCAAGCCACCACAGAAATTAATGCACAGTTGTCCAACGACATGGAGCAAAGCATCCTACAACTTGAGCAACGGATGTGGACAACCATTCTTGTCGCAGTGCTGATCATGGCCGTGCTTTTTATATTAAGTATTAATATCACAAGAAGAATTATATTCTTTTTGAACAACACGTTAGAGACATTTGAGAATCTAGACAAACACGATACACCAGATATTAAGGCGTCGACAGAAGGCCACGATGAGTTTAGTCACTTTGGTGAGAAAATGAATAAGCTTATTGCAGAGCGACGTGAGAATGAACAACGAATGATCGCAGCTAAAAACGAAGCAGAACGGGCCAATGTGGCCAAAAGCTCCTTTCTCGCCAACATGTCACACGAAATAAGAACGCCTTTAAATGGCATAATCGGTATGTCTGGTATCTTGTCAGATTCCACGCTAAACCCCATTCAACGTGACTACTTAAACACCATCGAGACGTCTTCTCAAACCTTACTTATTTTGATCAATGATATCTTGGATATTTCTAAGATCGAATCTGGCAACTTGTTGATCTCTTTACACAGTTCGAATCTAAGAGAGATCGTTTACGATACCGTCGCAATCGTACTTTCTAAAGCACAAGAAAAATCATTGGATCTCCATGTTGAATTTTCATCCAACTTTCCACATTTGTTGCTTATTGACGATCATCGGTTACGTCAAATTTTAATGAATCTCATGTCCAATGCGGTCAAGTTTACTCAAACCGGATTTGTTAAAATTAAGGTCAGTATTGAGCAAATTGACGAGGAACAATGCCAGATTCTATTTGCCATACAAGATACCGGAATCGGTATTGATAAAGATAAACAAGACGCCATCTTTAAGCCATTCACACAAGAAGACAGCTCCGTGACGCGACAGTTCGGTGGTACAGGCTTAGGGTTAGCGATTTCGTCTCAGCTTGTTGAATTGATGGGCGGAAAAATCGCTATTGAGTCAGAAAAAGGGGCCGGCAGCACTTTTCATTTTGAGATAAAAGCCACCATCGCAAAATTCAATCCCCCCATAGTTAACTCATTGATGGCGCGTCACTTTTGTATTATTGATAATGGACAGACGATTGCTGATCAGCTCACTGATGAGATGGGACATTATTCATTACCATTGTCCCATCGATTTTCCTCTACGGAAAACATGATGCAACATGCCATAGGTGAAACGACGATTCTGTATTGTGTATCCGCCTCAATCGATGGTTCAAACGAACTAGCAAACATTGCAAAAACACATCCCCAGTGCCCACTGATATTAGTTCAGCGACAATCCATTCCAGTTGGTGACTATGAAGCCGTATTGTCTGGCCTTGTCACTTTCCCATTACTTGGTGCACGCTTAATTGATACATTAATGAATGCCGCGATGCAGCATGCCAGTTTAAAAAATAGGACTGCGCTGCACGATGCTTTGCCGCCAACTGACCAAAACCCCGCAATGAAGGTCATGCACCACAACCGCGACAAAACGATGTCAACGGATGAAAGCCAATCATGCGAGCTCACCGGTGATAGCGGTGCACTCTCCATACTATTAGTAGAAGATAATGCAGTGAATCAGAAGGTAGCGTCGCTGCTGCTCAAAAAATCCGGATATCACGTTGATATCGCCAATAATGGGCAAGAAGCACTTGATTATCTTTGTGATTCAAAAAACCGTTATCACACTGTTCTAATGGACTGCATGATGCCCGTTAAGGACGGTTTTACCGCTTCAAAAGAGTTTAGGGCTTACGAACAGCAGTATAATCAAGGTCGGACCCCAATCATTACACTAACTGCAAGCGTCCTTGACGAAGACATTCGACGTTGCAGCGAAAGCGGCATGGACGACTATGTCTCTAAGCCATTTAATAAGTCCGTACTCCTTGAGAAAATTAAAAACATTAGAGAATTATCAGAGCCGCTACCCCGTCATTCACTATAATCTTGCTTGAAAGGCGAGAAGTTACTTTTTATCCTCGCCTTTTTTTCCTAAAATCCTTACTTCTATTTCCCATTCATCGATAGTAGTAAAACTATGAACAAAAGCATGATCACCAACCTTATCGCTTTAGGGTTATTGGGTGCAGGCTACCAGCTTAACAACGATATTCTTCTCTATGCGGGTTTATTTGCCTTTTCAGGCGCGGTCACAAACTGGCTAGCCATTCACATGTTATTTGAAAAAATACCAGGTATTTATGGCTCAGGTGTCATTCCAGCACGCTTTGAAGACTTCAAAGTGGCGATTAAGAATTTAATGATGGAGCAATTTTTTACCGACAATAATATTGATAAATTTCTTAAACAAGAAGTCGGGACAGGTCTCACACTTGACCTTGAGCCTGTGATTGAAAAAGTGGACTTCAACCCAACGTTTGATTCGCTGGTGGACGTCATAGAAAACTCACAGTTTGGCGGTATGCTGGCGATGTTTGGTGGCACAGAAGCATTACAACCACTTAAAGCACCCTTTGTCGAAAAAATGAAAGCAGAAATGGCATCGATTGCACAAAGCGATTCCGTAAAACAAGCCCTCGTTGAGCAGTTCGAATCCCCTTCGATGATGGATGAAGTAAAAGGCAATATCGACTCCATCATTGAACAGCGCCTGAATGAGCTAACACCTCAAATGGTCAAAGAAATCATACAAAACCTAATTAAACAACACCTAGGCTGGCTTGTTGTCTGGGGGGGTATTTTTGGTGGCTTGATTGGGATCATTTCATCGCTAGTGATGTGACGGCATGCTCGCACTAAGCGCTTAAAAAAAGCCAACCACAACAAAAGCGTGATTGGCTTATAATAGTGTGAACAATAGTCATTCACTAACAACGTCAGTTGGCTAGGTGACTCTCGGCTTAAGAGAGTCGCTTTCATTCTATGCGCATAACAAGAACCGCCGCAAGCACGCCATTACATTCACCACCACTATATATTCAACTATTGGATCTATGTCACATTCCTCTAATGTCTGAAAAATCATATAATTACATCTTCTTCGCATCACACTTATAAAATACTCAACCTCTTTTTAGCCATATGCTGTAAGGCTAATACGTTACAAGTCATCAGATAATTCCGACACTCGAATTGATTATTAAACGATAACCCACTCAATACAAACCATAAGCCTTGCGAATGTTTGGTGCCAAGAACCGCCAGCCAACACTGTCTTACTTGAAACAAATGTCAGCCCAGCGAGCCAAACCAGCGGTTACTGAACCAAAGTAATTGCCTGCGACGAGCGGTGTATTAGGGAGTATGTCATTGACCGCTTGGCGCAAAACAGATGAACGGGCTGAACCTCCCGTCATAAAGACAACATCCGGTTGTATTCCAGCTTGATTGACCGCTTCCTTCACCAGTTCTTTTATTTTTTGTTTCGGATTATCAATCGCACTTTCCATTTCGTCTCGAGAGATAGTTACACCGACTTGCTCGGAAATAAGCTGGATAAGCGCCTGATATTGATTAGCGTCGCCCAGTGCTATTTTTGCTTTCTCCGCCTCTCGTATTACCGCATAACCTAACGTGTCTTGATGCAGTTTAACCAAGCGAGTCACTTTATCTGGTTCTCTCGCTTCTTTAGCCAACATCTTCAGCTCTTTCAGGTTATCGTGCGCGTAAAACTTCCTTTGTGCTTGTACGTCATTAATCGCAATTGGATTCCAAAATTGGGTCACCGGGATATCTAACCCAGAATGGCGCTTGGTTCCCATGCCAAATTCATTCATGAGGCGACGAAATGCAATATAGATATCAAGATCGTTGCCACCGACTCGTTGGCCGGTATGCGCAATCAATGAGTCGCTTCTGTCCGCTTTTCCCGCCCACGTTGGTCCCATCTTAATAAATGAGCAATCGGTTGTACCACCGCCAATATCCACCACCAATACGTGTTTGTCTTCGAGTAATGTCGCTTCATAATCCAATCCAGCCGCAACAGGCTCTAGTTGAAACTCCACATCTTTGAACCCAGCTCGATTTGCTGCACGACGTAATATTCCCTCGGCTTGGCGATTAGAAGCATCACCGCCTCTTCCAAGAAAGTTAACAGGACGTCCGATGACGGTTTGGGTGGTTTCACGTCCTAGATGAAGCTCTGCTTTATGTTTCACGTTTGCCATCATCGCACATACAAGGTCTTCGAAAAAAGACAGCTGCATGTCGCGTAGCCCGATGGTGCCGAGAAATGACTTAGGTGATTTAATGTAATAAACATCTTTTGGATCTTCTAAATATAAATCAAGGGCTTGATGGCCAAATAAAACATCTGAAGATGTGACTTCAATGCCTTCTTCACGATTAATTTTAAGGGCGCGACGAAGCACCATCTCCCCAATGTCATTAGAAGGGCGAATATTTAAGGTGCGAAATAGGTGCTCTGATACTGACTCTGCTGTCGGCGCACAAAGTGTTGAGGGGATATAGTATTCATCGCCCACTAAAGGTATCTGATTTACCGAACCATTGACAATGTGTGCAACGGAACAGTTCGCAGTTCCATAGTCAAAACCGATAGCCATAAATATTTACCTCTAAATTATCAAATAGGAAATAACACGATATATGTCGTTTTTACACGAGGGGAAGTGTCGATATGAAAATAGGTCGGCAAGGATACCAACCTTGACCTGAACTTCAATAGAATAAAGTCGATAGCGATAAACGGGTCAAGGCGTATTTAGAGTTCGCCTGTCATTAGGGGGCAAGACGGAAAAATCAGGCTCGTTTACACTGTAAACCTAAGAAAATTCGCCTAGGCGATTCCCTGTCTCGTGCAACAAATTAATCAAATATCGCGATGCTTTGACGACTAATCGCAACCAGTTGCCCAACATTATTCCATACATTCGCCTCAGCGTGAGCATAACCTTGTGCGGCTTGGCGAGTATGCGATTGATAAGCAAACCAGTCTTCGACGCCAACAGGCTCATGAGGATGTATAAATTCTAGGTTCCACATCATGGTGCTCGCCGGAGCGGGCTGTGACATCATTTGTAGGACACCCGGAGGCCATGCGTCCACCAAACATATGAGGTGTGCGTCGGTAATAACGGATGGAGCCTGCTTAAAGCGCATCCAGCCATAGGAATGTGAATCTTTACTTGCAGTAAACGGTAAGTGCCCACGAGCCAATGCGAGATCAATATGAGCGGTGTAGTTTGGTGCGCCTTTCGCTACGTCGGGAAAACGTGGTAACTCATCAGGGCTAGGCATGATGTGATTGTTGGAGTTTTCAACTCGGATCTTTGAATCTCTCTCAAACCCGAAACACGCTTGCTGAAACACGACAACTTGATCGTTCTGGATCAGGCGTGCGCTGAGTTGAGACACGCTTTTTCCTTCTCTTAATACTTCCACTTGAAAGTGAAAGGGTACATCAACCAACAAAGGCCCAACAAAATTGGTATTGAGTGTTCGAAGCTCTCGCTCAGTGTTCAATTTAGACTGCATTGCGGTATATAGCAGCGCGGCGGACACCCCACCAAACACAGTACGTCCCTGTCCCCATGAAGAAGGAATCGACATCTCGCCCTCTTCTTGGAAACGCTGTCTTGCTATTTTTAGCAACTCGTCAAAATGCATACCATCACCACATGTTAATACCTTGTTATACAAAACAATAACTGGTCTGACTAGGTTACGCAAATGTTACAATCGCGATATGTTAGCAAGTTCAAAGTCTCACGACTTCACCGCTTTGTTTTTAGAAATCGATGATGCCGGAAGGATAACCGATTCACAAATAGCCTCTTCTTTTAAGTATCATCGTTTTCTAGGTGGGAGCATGTCCGTCATTGTTCCCTCGACCAATTCAGCAGCAAATGCGAAGGTTTCAGATAACGTGGGATGAGCATGAACAGCATGAGCGATATCGCAAGCTTTTGTCCCCATAGTTAAACCTATCACGGCCTCATGAATAAGCTCTCCTGCGTTATCCCCGCAAATACTTGCGCCAAGTAACGCACCATCTTGTTTATCAAATAAGGCCTTGGTGACACCATTTGTCGCATTGACGCTTTGCGCACGACCACTCACTAACCAAGGGATCTTTCCAACGGTATACTCAACACCTTGTGCTTTTGCCGCCTTTTCAGTCAATCCAACCCATGCTAATTCTGGTGAGGTATAAGCGACCGATGGTATTGATACCTCCTTTTGCGACACGCAGAGTCCAGCAGCAGACTCTGCAGCAATTTTACCTTCATGCGTTGCCTTATGTGCGAGCATTGGACCCGCGACAACATCCCCTATTGCGTATACCCCTGACGAAGATGTTTCCATATGACTATCAACTGGGATACATTGGTGCGAATCAAGTGTTATGCCAAGCCTCTCCAGACCAATATTTGCTGTATTAGGTTGACGACCAACAGCGACAAGAACAGAGTCAAACACCACTGGCTCCATGACCTTTTTTCCTTCCATGGTGACGCTTACCCCCTCCTCAATAATCGATACATCAACGACTTTAGTTTTAGTTAAAATTTGGTAGCGCTTTTTGATACTTTTCAGCAATGGTTGGAGAATGTCTTTGTCTGCCGCTGGAATGAGTTGTTCTGATGCTTCAACTATCGTGATGTTTGAACCGAGCGCTGCGTATACTTGCGCCATCTCTAGTCCAATAATACCGCCGCCAATAATCAAGAGGTTGTCAGGGATTGTTTTTAGGTCAAGTGCTGCACTCGAGTCCCATATACATGCATGCTCGGGCATCTTTGGCAACTTAACTGGAGAAGAACCGGTAGCTACAATAGCTTTTCCAAAACTTACGGTAACCGTCGAGTTAGCGCCAACCACCTCCAGACGATGCACCGCTTTGAATGTGCCCTTTCCTTGTAACCGTTTGATTCCGCGAGCGTCTGCGAGATTAGCAATACCTGTCGTGAGCGTTTTAACCGTTTTAACTTTGTGATTTCTCAACGTTTCGATATCGACCTGAATCTGACCAAAGGAAATCCCCATCTCTTGCGCATGATTGGCCGCCGTTATCAACGAGGTCGCATGAAGCAGTGTTTTTGACGGGATGCAGCCTTCATTGACACAAACGCCACCAAGCGTAGCAGCGCTTTCAATTAAACCGACCGAAAGCCCTAGGTCAGCCGCTCTAAAAGCCGCAGTGTAGCCCCCAGGACCGCCACCAATTACGGCAATATCTACATGGATGGTGTCTTTGGTATCAATGGCTTCTGTTCCTTGGCAATTTTCTGACATCAACTATCTCCTACTCATTCAGTAAAGCAATCACTAAGATACAACCAATAGAATCCGAGTGGTCACTCATTGCGTTATCAGCAGTATAAGCGTTCTAAATGTCTGAGTAGTGTCAATTTTTCTTAGATAGTGACCTCAGGTTGGTTCAATATATTATTTATGTAACTGAGCTGATAGTATCCTTGTCCATTCTCTGCCACCACCGTGAACAGTACTTTTACTATGGTCAAAAGACTCTCCTTAGCGTTGATGACATTATCGCTCTCTGCTTGTTCGTCACATCAAATGAGCCAACTAGGTTTACGCTCTTCCCCTGTTGATACCTACCCAAACAATATGAACTCGGTCGAGCTTTGTGAAGTAGCCAATGGATACCGATTGTCGAACCAAACAAGCGTCTCTGTTGACTCTGAAGTGTGGCGCAGAGGACTGTCCAACGAACAATGCGATAGCATCGTCAAAGAATTGTACTTAAGCCGATTTGTACGCTCGCTTTCTAACACGAAGGAGACCACGCAACCAAACGACACAACGCCGCCAACACCGACCCCGCTGCCTGCAGAGCCAGTTACTCAATAGCTGATTGATATAAAGATAAAAATATGCGGTGCCAATAGGTAGGAAGTTTACGTGCAGAAAAGCGATGAATGAACCGTTAATAAAGACTAATTAACCACATAGTTGTCGATTAAAATACGAACCACTCAGTCCGAGTAGTCGATAGGCAGGCTTAGTATCCCTTTGGTACCAAGCCTGAGTGAGTAGCATCACACAGCAACATCTTCTTCTTTTAACTTGGGGACAAAACTCAACACATTGTTTTTCAGTTGGAAAACCGCTGGCCCATGAGTATTTTTGGTTGTGAGTTTCTCCCCTCCAATCGACACAGTCACTCGAGTGTGTGTTTGTACTAGGGACTCAACCGTACTGGTTTCTAATTTAGCAAACAGCTCTTCTTCAATTGCTGCTTTCTTTTCGTTTAGCTTATCAATAGCCTCGGTGTTGGTACTATTAAGTGCTTCTAATTCTTGATTTTCATCGTCGCTTCGTGCCGACTTAGGGATTTTCTTAAGTTCAATCTCCCTTCGAATCGCCATCATTTTATGTTCTTGCAATGCCGTATAGTCGTCCTGCAGTTGCTCTAATTCAGAGATATATTTTTTATGGTTAGAAAACGCGTTAATGTAGGTGGCGGTATCACCCTCAACGCCAAGGTGGTTACATACGACTTTACCGCCAACATCAGCCAAGCCACCGCTCAACGTCCCTTGCTTTCTATTTGCACTCTGGACGATGAGGTCGCCAGCACATCGCATATCATTGTTTAAGCTATGAACCGCTAACTTGATGTCTTCATCTGCTGTAAGATTGGCAAACTGAGCATAATTCGCCACGATATCGCCACCGGACTGGATTAGACACGTTTTACTTTCGCCATCATCGACATTGTGACCAATAATGCCTTTAGCAATAATGACATCTCCTTTTGCGTCTAACTTAGCAGATTCAACAAACCCACCCACCGTAATGGAACCCGTAGCGGAAATTTCCATTTGCGCCTCGACATTACCAGACACAACGACACTGCCCTCAAAGCGAATATGCCCAGTTGAGATATCGACCTTTGCTAAGCATAGCGCTTCATCGACATCAATCCCGCTTGTTTTAATGATTGGCATCCCAGAAATATCAGAAATTAAAATATTTGGATCTTCAGCAGAGAGCTTCGTCCCTTTCCCTGGTTTTAAAGGGGTATCGTTTACGGCTTTGGGCGGAATAATGGCACCAGTAACGGTATAGCCATTCTGGCCACTAATAGCGGGGATACGCTTCATTATCTTCTCACCAACCCCTACTGTAACCATCTGCCCAAGATCTCGCATATCAACCTTGTCAGACTCGCCTCGGGTTTGTGGTTTGAGGACTCGCGCTTTAGGATCGTCAATAAGAGCGATGAACTCACTGTTTCGACCTTCTATCGGACGCTTGCCAACGGCAACAGGCTGGACGTAACTTTTACCTGGCTCTAATTGGCGGCTCAACAGCAGAACCTTTTTAAGCGCTAATTTATTAATACCTTTTATAACTTGGGAGTCAGCTAACGTTTTGATTACCTCAGCACCCGTTAATGGCAATCCTCCATAAGCACCTTCTACTGTCATTCGTGCGATCATATCTTGCTCGCAGAGTGACACGCTCACTGACGCGTCTTTCGTGTACGCTATTTTGATACCCTGAAAGGCTTCTTTCTTAGCAAGCTGTGCACAGCTAATAAATTGATTAACGGCAGAATCATCAAGGAATAAATGCTTCGCTTCCATATCCGAGAGTGCATTCTCAAGAAGAAGCTTCTCAAGGCTGAGTCCCTGCTCGTATTCTTGCGGCAACATCGCCACAACAGAGTTTTTATCGCTAGTTTGTTGGAGAACACTTTTCCACATGATTGGTGTAACGTCCTTATTTACTGCTCACGCTTTTAAAACAAAGTGTGATCGCGCTTCAACGAATATATATTTATCTTAGTGTAGTCTCAATCTTGAGACTACAGAGAATTCATAAAACTAGGTCTGCGGTCACGTTGTTGTACTTGATTTATTTGATGTCAAAGGGTCGATTCAAATTCTATCATACGGAAATGGTTTGTTGACGTGATGAACGGATGTGCATGAGGAGGCTAATTTACACTGTAAACAATCAAAGAGTAGATTCAATTTACAGTGTAAAAGCATACTTTAGCCTTTTACACTGTAAATCAGACATTCTTCACAAAGGCAATTTACACTGTAAACGTTGGATATAAGATAGTAGGTCTTTCCTGAATGCTGCCTCAGCCTGTTTCTTGCCAGCAAAACCCGCGTTCGCACAGCAATCTTTCCACGTCCAATGCAGTAGTGCTACACCAATCACAACCTTACTATCAACCATGATGCCATTTTCAACCAAACGCTGTAGAAAAGGCAATAAACCCCATCGGCAGGATTCTAACGCATTTCCACCTTTAGCGTACAACTCAAGCAACGGCGTAGTTGGAAGCGCCACTGACGACGAATAGGTTTGACTAAAAAGAGCCCACGCCAATGAAGGTTCGAGACTGCGATTGGATGAAGTGAACTGGACAGGCAAACTTAACGATAAGTTATCACGACCTAGTTGCGTCCATGACGATGCACACTGACGGATCGGCTTTACCAAACCAAGACTATACGTACCACTAGACTTATCTTTCGATGCGCCTAAGCGAACAGGAGCGTAATTATTTTCAACCCAAAACCGCAACAGTGGTTTTGTAAGACCGAAAGAAGTGGCAAGGTAATCAACCGACTCCGGCAAGAACTGCGTCAAACGCGCTAACATCTCGCTTCCTACCCCCTGCGATTGAAGCATAGGATGAACAGCAATCCTCATAATACGAGCGCAACGCTGGAGGCCTGGCTCAATTAGTCCAAGATGATTACTCAAATCACAAGGGATAAGATGCCCTTTAGGTCGAGCGCGCCCCAACATAATGTCATCGACCAGTTCCTTAGAGAGTCCGCCTTCACTATGGAGCAACACGCTACCAACGACGTTTTCATTTAGCACCATGACATACAGGCTAACGCTTTCATCATTAAGTAGCAGCATTAAGTCATTAGGAGAGGTTTGATAATGCGCGTTAACAAGCAACGAAAACGCTTGTTTCAAATGCGGACTATTACGTAACGCGTGTTTATCTTTGAAGGTATGAAACTGCCACACTGATGAAGACACGGATTCTATCGTTATATCGGGTGTTATTGATGCCATTTCACAATCGAGCAAAAATGTGTCCGCACACCACGCCTCAAGCGGATCGCGTACAACCCAACGAATAGGTTGCTTCATCTGATATTGCTTCATACCAGGGCGATACTCTTGCAGCCAAGGAATAAACTTCAAGCTGAAGCCCCTACCACACCCCTCGTAACCATGCTCAGTGCTAGCAAAAACAACACGGTGATAGTGTTCAATAATCAATTTAAGCATTGGAACCGGTATGGCGGCGGCTTCATCAACCAAAAGCAAATCACAATCAGGCAACTGTTCCAATAGGTCATCAGGAGAAATGAAGGCCAATACAGAATGGTTATCTGCGCAAATGGTCCCGTTCCCGACATTAGCATCACCCTGAATTGTTGAAGATTGGGCGTGTTCGAAAATAGGTAACACCGCATTTTTACTTGGCGCGGTAACTAAAATGCGCTTGTTGGGCTCACATAATATTTTTTTAGCCGCTAAACCGAGAGCGCTACTCTTCCCACGCCCGCGATCTGCAGTCAACACTAATGGACGCTTTCTATGCCCGGTCAACACTTTTTCAACCAATAAGATTGCCGAATGTTGCTCAACAAAACGCGTGTTTGCATCTTCAAAGGTCAAGGCTTCATAGCGGCGATGCCAATCAGCATCGTTGATAAAACTAGCGTCAGACTGCTTCAGCAAAGGTAACTTCAAGATGTGATTTTTGATCCAGGGTTGCAGTTGATTGAGGTCGCTGCAGATGAACACCAAAACCCCTCCACCGATGACACTTCCAACTGCGGCATTGAAACTATTGGCGTCAAAGTTATCGTTAAGGTCCACAACCAAGAGGTGATTTTCACGCCCAAGAAGCTGACGTCCTTGGTGACTAGAATAATAGTTTGTTCCACTTAGGGGAACGCCGCCCAACTGACAACGAGCATCAATGGCAACACTCGTCATCAATTGATTAATCTGGGTTTGAGCCCAAGAGGTAGAACCCTCAAATACAACAACACCACGAGCGAAACGTTGTTTCGCGGCGTTAATAAGTGAACAGAGAGATTGAGAAAGACTTGATTCAATGTGAGACATAGTTATGTAATTCAAATGAGGCTATGTCTATACTAGCAAAAAAGTACCCCGCTTGAGCGGGGTATTTTATCAATGCAATTTTGACTTAATAAACGCCAATATTTCATCCATCGTTTGGTCATCGATTTTTTTAAGATTAAGCGCCAAATTTGGCCCCTTACGGCTATAAGATGCTCTTCCCTTCACCAAATCAGTTTTGCTAACTTTCGCTCGTTTTGGCGGGACCAGTTCATGCATCCAGTGCTCTAATGTTTCAGACACATCTTTCGTTATTCGCGCGACGCCATGTGCTGAACTTTGTTGCCATACATAACCGTCTGACCCTCGACAGCGTCCAATCAAGGTCAATTGATTTTCATCACCCAGCTCATTAAATTGCTTGTGCAGTTTCACAATGGTAGGTCGACCAAGATCACTAACATTCGGGTAAGCTTGAAGTAATTCAAGAGGCAAATCAGCCGCCTTTAATGCACCACTGACAAGTGCTTCGCTGCACTGAAACATTTTTGCCAGTGCTTTTTGGTCGTCTGCTTCACCGCTATCCAGTTTCGCTTGCATCTCCTTGCCCTTCTCGTAAAGAGACAAAGGCTTATGTGCGTTCGCGACGTCAGAAAGAAACTTAGCGTGATTACCATTGATATTATTAGCGACATAAATCAGGAACTCTTGATTAGCAATGATGCACGACATTCGACGTCGGCTGCCATCAAGCACTTCGATACTTCCGTCTTCTTGACGGCGACCTACCGCTGGGTACTGTTGCCCTTTATCGCGTAACGTAGCAAGCACGTCTGACAAGGCATGTTCATTAAGAAACGACTGCTCACGTGCATTTTCTTGAAAAACAAAAGTAGAAGATTCAATCTTATCGGCTGGAATTCGAATAAGTTCGAATGAAACCAGATCTTCTCCGGCAACTGCAAGTTCAATGACTTGCGCTTGTTCTTTTGCGGCAGTCTGAGCTTCCTGAGGTGTTGAGGCTCGGCGTTTATTTGCCTTACCAAATAATTTTGCATTCAGATCAGAAGTTTTAATCGCCATGTTCTATTACCCTTGATTCAATGAAGCCCAGTTACTATGTAATACTCTTTCTAATTCTAGTGCACTTTTTTGCACGGCATCTTGAGCGGTTGCCAAGGTTTTCTTCCCCCCCTCAAAATCAGAGGCGGTCAAGTCAAACACAGTACTGTAAGTGTCTGCACAGGTTTCAAAGGCTCGACTTCTTGGAATTGTCGCCATCATGACCTGATCGCCCAACAAATAATTCATCTCTGTGAGAACCGATACTTGTTTTTTATTGTCATCTTCAAAAATGGTCGGCATTAATCGAACGAACTCTAAGCCCTTCCAATCTTCAGGAAACATCTCATAAACCGTTGGCAAATGTTGAAAGAAATTAACCGTAGATGCCCAGTCTAAACGTTTCGCCGCACATGGAATAAGCAGCGCATTAGACGCGTACATTGCGTTCCATACCAACGGATCGACGTGCGGACCGGTATCGATCATAATGACATCAAAGTCATCAGCAATTTTATCAATTAACTGCTCTTTAAGAAGCTTCACAATATCAAGAGATTGATTTTGTGATAGGTCTTGCCACGCTTCAGCATTAAACATGGCATCTTCGGGGAATGCCGAAATGGTTTTTAAATTTGGATACTGGGTTGGCAGCAGAACATTTTTACGTAAAAATTCGATATCGATATCGGTATCTTCAGGTACATTTTCCAGCATGATATCGACGGCAGAATAAATATTGTCATGCTCAGAGGAGCTAATTTGAGGATTTAAGAAAAGCCTAAGCGACCCCTGTGGATCCAAATCAATAAGACAAATACGATAACGCTTTTCTAAATTCAATGCTAAGCAGGCAGCCAGATGCACTGCGCTCATCGATTTTCCTGTACCACCCTTTTGATTCTGAACATTAATAACCCAAGGCTTATTTTCTTGGCTATTTTTTCGTTCATGGAATTTAGGGACGGCAGCCGCATCCATTAACATATGGGCTTCTTGCAACGAAATCGAATAATGGTTGGCATTATTCTTAGTAAATTGATGGCCACTTGCCTCCAGTTTACCAATCGCATCATCGAGTTTTCGACGGGTCAAACCAGAACGAGTTTCCATCATCGCTTTAGACATTGGAGGAAAATGTTCGTCGCTGCGCTCTTCTAACACAAGTTCGATACGGTCTGCCTGCACTTGTTGAGTCAGTTCAGCCAGTCGGTAAAGATTATCTATCGTTTGCTCTCTTTTCATACCTAAGTCCGGTCAAGTAATCCAAATTAAATTACGTACAGCAATATCCTACATTTTCATAAAAAAGCTGTCTATACATTTAATGTCATTCCTTACACTTATTTCGGTTCTGTATTGTCAATTTGTGATATTGGGCTATTCCTTGAACGAAAATTCTCTGTAGATTTTGTCACAATCTGCAAAATCATAAAAGTGTTACGGCGTCACCAATTTACAATGTAAACATACATTATATCGGAACGATTACAAAAGAGCGCTAAACTACGGCGAGTGATATTTGGAAAATAACCAATATGAATCCATAGACTAATCCACGCCACAAGATAACGAATAGAGAATTTAAGGACTTTTACCCGAGGACTTTCATTAGCCAGTAACTAATCTAAATAACAGCAAGGAAGACTATGTAGGAAACATGATCAAGGTAAGCCGCAACATAGAAGTATGAAAGTCGTCACTTCAGACGCATGATCAAGGAAAAAAAACGGGCCTCTCAGTAAAACCAGAGTATTAGATTATGATCTAAACATTGGAAGAATGATCAAGTGATATTCTTGACCGGAAGCATGTTAACATTCAACTAAACTACGGTAGATGCTCGGTTGAATAAGGGCTTTGAGTGAACATTGCTCATGCAGAACGGCAATTGAAATACATTAGTCGCACTTTTACTAGCATGATCATCGTTCCGTTACATTACTGGCAAGACGGTCCCCCATCACTTTCTCGTCCAAATGAACGTCATAAACTGAATTGCATTGTAAAATGATTAAAAACCCACCAAAGATGCTATCTTTATTTGATAAGCCTCATCATCTTGATCATGCTTCCATGTGTTTTTTACGATATCTATAGGACAAAGAACCGTATTTCAAATAAAGATCTGAACAAGTTGTGGATAACTTCATTTTCCCTCTTGATCATGCCTCCCGGTTGTAATGATCATGCTTTCCTTTTTATCATGATCATAGATTCACTTTGTAATGATCATGCTTTCAAATAATAATGATCATCGTTTCGGTGGGCTCCTGATCATGCTTCCATCAAGGCTAAAATATAAACCTACAATAACAATGACTTACAAGCAAAAGTGCAGCCAGATCATTAGATCACTTAATCATATTAGATCAGTATTATCAGATAGATCATAATAATAAAAACCTAAAAATAATCCTTTCTTTATGATCTGTTTTTCTTTATTCTTTGGAACAATATCGGAATTACGGATAGTGTGATATAGATCTAATCATGAGTGACCATAAAAAAGTTTTGATCAAGCTACCAAGAGATCACAAAGGGGGCCACCTCTTTGAAATTACCGAAGCGTCCGTTGATTGGATCGAGCAATACCAACATTTCAAAGGTGTTACCAAAAGCATTCTTGAATTACTTAATTTGATTTCATTGCGTGGATTTAGTTCTAAAGACGGTTATGTGTCTACAACTGAATTGATCAATGCTACAGATGGTAAACTGACTCGCGCGGCAATACAGCAAAGGCTACGTGCTGCTGTGGGTATAGGTCTTTTTACCCAACTCCCCGTTAAATTTGAGGAAGGCCTTGCTGGTAAAACCATGCTCCATCGATTTATTAACCCTAATCAACTCGTGTCCGTTTTGGGTGCCACAAGCTTGATTACAGAGTCGGTGAAGCAATCTGAAAAGCAAAAGAAATCGAAGGCACTCGCACAAACTCAAGTCAATAAGCGATTGCTTAATGAACATGGTCTTTACACACCACCAGCAATGCGTGACGAAGCGGACCAGTTTATTGTTTCACCAACAAACTGGGCAGGGATCATTGATCAAGCGTTAGCACCACCGAGAACGCGAAAAAGCTATCAAAAATCGATGGTTTCAATCTCTGGAACTCGTGCTGTTATTGAAACAAGATCATCTAAAAATATCATGACAGTTGATGATCTCATGACGTTATTTGCATTATTTACTTTGACGGTTCAGTACCATGATCATCATCATGAAGAGTATCAACTTGATGCGAAACATGTACCCAATAAAACACCCCTTTACATTACCGACATACTGGCATTAAGAGGTAAAAAAGATAGTGGCCCGGCACGTGATTCTATTCGTGATAGCATCGATAGAATTGAGTTTACAGACTTTCAGCTACATGAACTTACGGGTCGCTGGTTAAGTGAGAACATGCCAGAAGGTTTCAAAAGTGACCGTTTTCGGTTTATTGCTCGAACGATAACTGCCTCTGAAGAAGCACCACGTGAAGGGGCTGATGGCGAGATTAAAATCAAACCAAATTTGTACATTTTGGTTTGGGAGCCTTCGTTCTATGAAGAGCTCCTCACTCGAGATTACTTCTTCTTGTTCCCTCCAGAAATTTTGAAGCAACATACGTTGGTGTTCCAGCTTTACTCCTACTTTCGTAGCCGTATGGCTCGACGTCATACCGACTGTCTGCTGCTATCCGAATTAAATCAAAAACTAAGCCGTAACATTGAGTGGCGGCGTTTTTCGATGGATCTTCTTCGAGAGCTAAGACGATTAGGTGAAGATCAACAAACGGAAATAGAGTTTGATGTAAATCTATGGGGTTATCACCTGACGTTAACGTGTCTTGATCCTTCTGCTAAGCTCCCAGACTATCAAGTCGACATACGTTGCGATGTTGAGGAAGTACTTCGCTATTCACGAGCGAGAACGACGAATGCCGGTAAGCGGAATATGGCTCCAACCCTACCTAACCCGCTTCGTCATGAATTAGTGAGTCGCAAACAATTGGACGAGTTGTCGTCGATCATCGATGGTGAGTTTGAACCCATTCAGCGTAAATCACCATCTCCGAAAGGTAATTTGGGTCGCAGAGTGAAGCAGCGTAAACACCTTGTTGAAATTAACGCGGATGAAATTACGATAGTCCTATCCAAATATACTTCACCAGAAGCTCTAGAACGCAGTATAACGGCTTTGTCGGCTATGACTGGACATCCACTCGCGTCAATCAAACAAGAGTGTTCTGAATTGATGGAGAAGCTTGATTGGTTGCGTGTCGACGGTAATGTGATCCCATACGAAACATTGAGTGAAGTGGTCGAGTCGTATAACTCACGACAAGAGAATAAACACTTGTCTATTGAAAGGCTGATTTCTGCATTAGCGGTACGTAAGAAAATTTGCAAGAGTGTGTATCAGGGTAAGGTTGATGAGACGGTATTTCGTGTGTTGGACGAAGTCTCTATCTAGTTATTGTACTCGAGACAATGATTTGTCTAGAAGCGCACAGAACGCTGACAGAGCATTGACAAAAGAAGGCAAGGTACTGGCTATTATTTATCCCGAATAGACAACCTTTTGTCCTCTCTAATGAAACATGTAGATTGGCTCATATTGTTACATTCATTCTGATATATTTTTGGCGAGTTCGTTTGAACTCGCTATTTTTTTATCTGTAGAAAATGTGTGTTGATTCGATGAGAGGTTTGGTACCAGTAGGCCATAGAGGCTAAGGAAAAAGGCTAGAAAAAGAGGGATCTAGATCACGTCGAATTTTGACAGCGTAATTCCCAGAATGTACTGCGCAATTTAGTCAAATTCAAAACTTATATTCCCCATTTTTTAACTTCTATTCAGAACTATTGAGTAAGTCACAATCTTGGCTTATTTCCCTTAACAACCCTATTTTCCTTTGCTACAGATTAGGTGTCCTAGACATGGTTTATCTGGAGGAAACAATGTCCATTAATTCTATCGACCATGATGATATGACGTCCATCACGACTAAATGGGATCACTCAGAAGAGTACACGGAAGAACCACGTCTTGCTAAGCCTGCCAAATCAGTGGAAGCAAGACGACGCATAGAAGCGTTGAGAGAAATTAAAGAAAGCGGGTTAACACTCGAGGAAGCTCGGGAGCTTGGTTTAATCCATTGATGGAACGAACGTCAAAGAGGGTGGCAATTGCCACCCTTTCGTATTTTTGATGACTTGATTTGAGTTCAACACTTCATCGGTGTTATATTCGCAGACCACCTGAACTAACCAATGAATCACTATGTCTCACAACTTATCTTTACTGCCTGCCGCAGAAAAAAACAAAGTTGAGCTGGATAAGCAGGCGTCCTATATCGTCTGGCAGCTTAAAGAGGCCAAAGCAGGTCCTGAGGCACTCAGAACTCAGCTTGAAAATATTCGTGATGACGCTGAAAAGGCGTGGTTTGAACAATGTGTAGTCAAATACAAGAAGATGATGGGTGTGTTGTGATTGTTTACATGACTTATCACAATTGATTTGCTTCCGTGATTTGATAAAATCCCCGCATTACACTGAATAAGAGAGAACATCCCGATGGGAAGAAGTTTTGAAGTGCGCAAAGCCTCTATGGCGAAAACTGCAGGCGCAAAAATTAAAGTTTATTCCAAATACGGTAAAGAAATTTACGTTAGTGCTAAAAATGGCGGTAGCGACCCAGATATGAACTTATCGCTGAAGCATCTCATTGCCAAAGCGAAAAAAGACCAAGTTCCAGCACACGTTATCGACAAAGCGTTGGACAAAGCTAACGGTGGGGGTGGTGAAGACTACCATGCTGCTCGTTACGAAGGGTTTGGCCCTGGTGGCGTTAGCGTTATCGTTGATTGTTTGACTGACAATGGCAACCGTACGTTCCAAGATGTTCGTCAGTGCTTTGTGAAAACAGGCGCTAAAATAGGCGGCCCTGGTACTGTTGCGCACATGTTTGAGCACCAAGCTGTATTCCAGTTTCAAGGTGATGACGAAGAAGCCGTATTAGAAGCACTGATGATGGCTGATGTCGATGTGGCGGATATTGAGCTAGAAGAAGGCGTTATCACTGTCTTCGCACCGAATACTGAGTTCTTTAAAGCAAAAACTGCACTCGCAGCTGAATACCCTGACCTGGTACTCGATGTAGAAGAAATCACATTTGTACCGCAAGTTCATACTACGGTTGCAGAAGAAGATGATGAGAAATTCCAAAAATTCCTCGATCTTCTTGATGACTGTGATGATGTTCAACAGGTTTATCATAACGCTGAAGCGTAATGAACGACAAGTAATATGCCGAGAAGAGCCAGTGTTTACTGGCTCTTTTTTTGTTTATATAAACAATATAATCGTCTAATTTTCGACTATTCGTCTCCTACCAAATGTGCGCTTGTTAACATTCCTCAGCACGATGGCTCCATCCTAAGTCAAAAGTTTTTTACTGTGTTTGTTATCACTCGATATGAGCAGCATGATAATGAATGTAAATCAGCATGATACATACTTAACTCCCTCGACCGTAGGGGTAATTTTGCCTATGTTGAGTGGCTTTTATATGGGAGAAATCACGAGTACATTGAGATTCCATGCTCAACGATTAGGCGTCAATCTTGTCTTTTATCGAGTGGGTCATAGACGGGATTTTGATAGCTCGTTTGCTTTTGAGCATATTGATGCGTTGCTCGTTGTGTTGCATGCTGCCGCCTATCCGTTGATTGAAAGGGCTTTGGATAAGGACATTCCCGTGCTGTCAATTGGAGCAAGCTATGCGCCGCTTATGGTGGAACAATTGTCGAGTGATCAGGCCTGTGGGATCGCCGCTTTATACCGCCACTTAGTCGAGCTAGGTCATTCAAAGATAGGGTTTTGCGGTGACCTATCGGTTAACGACGTGCGCATGCGCTTCAAGTCGTTCCAGAGCCAGGTTAAAACGTTTCAACACGAATTTACACTAAACCAACTCTTCAATGTACGTGATGCTTCTTTGCATGGTGGAAGAATCGCGGCTAAACAGTTCTGTGAACGTAACGCTCCCTGCAGCGCTATCATTTGTGCCACTGATCATTGCGCTATCGGCTTAATGGAAATGCTGGCATTGGCCGGGGTTGAAGTTCCAAAAGAGGTCGCCGTTGTTGGAGTGGACAACATCTTTTTAGGAGAGCGATGTCATCCGACGTTAACCACTGTTGACCAAGGATTAGAACAATTGGCGCAAATGGCCATAAGAAGGCTCCTAGAGCGTGTGAATGGTGCACCGTACCAATCTGAAGTTAGCTTGCTTGCGCAGTCTTTAGTCGTGCGTGAGTCATCTGGTGAAGTCGACACCACGAGTTCTGCTCGCACAGAAGGACAACGACCCACCGATCGTCAATTGAACTCAATGTCATCACGGTCGATAAGAGCACAACTACTCTGCCATTCTGATCACTCCCCTGCTGAATTGCACGAGACGTTATACTCTCAAGGTCAGGCCGGATTCTCTTCAATCGCTAATGCTAATTGTCTCTTTGACATGAATATCGCATGGGCAATCGACGGTTCACGTGCTAAGGGAGAATCTTTTGTTTATTCAGATAATTACATTTTGGATCGAACACCCGCCTCGAGCTTAGCCCAGCGTATTTCCCTTGAAGCGTACCCCTCCAACGATGCAACATGTTTTCCTCATCACTTCGTCATGACATTGCTGTGTGTCGCAATACCAGAAGAAAACCGTGAGCATATTCTAGCAGTGTTGGAGGATATATCTGGTTCGCCAAATCTAAGTAAATTAGCCAGCTATCACCACTACCTTGATATGTTGGCGTTGTTCCTTGAGCGAGATGCATTATTGGAAAGTGCAAAGTCTAAAGCTAAGTACTCCAGTGATCTTGCTAATCAGCTGCAGATCGTGAATAACTCTTCAAATGACGCCATCTGGGATTGGGATTTAACCTCAGATCAACTCCATTGGAACAGTCGATTATTGGATATACTGGATTTTCCAAAAGTTGAAGAATATCAGGTGTTTCCAAGCCAAGAATTTTTTAAAAGAGTTCATGCAGATGACCTTGCAGAGTTAGAAGAAAAGTTGACGAGTCATTTAGATACAAACAATACGTTTAAGGCGCAGTTTCGGTTGCAACACAGCGATGGCCGCTACTTATGGGTGTCTGCAAGCGGTCATGCGATTAGGGATGCCTATGGTCGCCCTGAACGTTTGCTTGGAGCAATGACGGATATCACCGAGCAGAAAAGATCCGCAGAAAAAATACAAAGACTTGCCTATTTCGATCCCTTAACTGGTGTCGCTAACCGTCGCCGCATGACTGATACCTTGACCACACATATTAATGAGAATCAGGGGCAGCCCAAAGCAATCATGCTGATGGATCTTAATCGCTTTAAGGTTGTTAATGATACCTATGGGCACGGTGTAGGTGACGCTTTGTTATGCTATGTCGCGAGTGTGCTGCAAAAAGCGGTAAGGAAAAATGACCTCATAGCGCGCTTTGGAGGTGATGAGTTCTTATTTATGTGCGATGTTGAAACCACCGCGCAAGCTTTGGAGTTGGCAGGGCGACTGCTCAGAGCCGTGGAAACACCGTTTGTTCATGATGGCATTGAGCTGCGCACTCAAGGAAGTATAGGTATTGCTTTTTATCCTCACGATGCCCTTCAGGCCGATGATTTGATAAAAAAAGCCGACATGGCAATGTATCGTGCGAAAGAATCAAAGAGTAGAAAAGCCGTACATTACAATGCGTCGATGGCAACGGAGAGCTTACGACTTATCTCTATAGAGGTACAACTTAAATCAGCGATTAAGAACGAAGTAATAGAGGTGTGGTATCAACCTATTTTAGGGGTTAATGATCAACCAACAAAGCGAGTAGAGGCTTTATCTCGTTGGAAGAATGATCAAGGTGTAGAGATCTCACCCGATGTTTTTATTAAGATCGCTGAGGAGTCCGGTCAGATCAAACAACTCAGTGACTATGTACTTATGGTTGTGTGCCAAGATATGGTAAGCCGACGTATCCCATCAGACTACATTGTGTCGATAAACCTGAGTGCTAGTCAGTTAACCCGAGCTCATTTTGCTACGCAATTTATTCAATGCATCCTGTCACATGAATTAAACCCCGAACGCTTTATCATTGATATTACGGAAACGGTAGCGATTACCGATTTAGATCAGAGTATTATCTCGTTGAGTGAGTTACGAGGAGCGGGTATTAAGGTTGCTCTTGATGATTTTGGAACCGGCTTTTCTTCGCTTTCTTTGCTTAAAAAGCTGCCGCTCGACGAGGTAAAGATTGATAAAACGTTTATACACGATCTGGACGGCAACTCAGCCAATCAAGTAATGCTAAAATCCTTAGTATTGATGTCGCACGCGTTTGGTTATCATGTTGTCGCAGAGGGCGTCGAAACAAAAGATCAGCTGCAAATTATTCAATCACTGGGTTGTGATTATGTCCAAGGCTATCTCTTTGACAAACCGATGTCGATCGAGAATTTGTCTGGTCACCTAATTGATCGATACCACGATATGTTCGTTGATTAGTCCTTGATCATGCTTCTGTGAGCGCCCGCGGATCGTCTTCTCTGATGTTGTCAGCATTGCATGTAAGTGATGGCTGCCTGTAACAATGTATACTATTTCTTATTTTCTCAAAGAAGCTATGAAACAATGCGTTAGTGATTCCTCGAAGGTTTTCGTGTAAAAACAACACTTGCTGACGGTAATTTGAGTTTTGGTATCGTGATTTTCTGTTCGTAACACATCATCACAATGCAACGTACCTATTAGCAATAACCTACCTATTAGAAATAAGGAAGAGACAATGAAGGTGAGTTTTATTGGCCTTGGCGTTATGGGTTACCCAATGGCAGGGCACTTAGCAACATCAGGTTTTGAGGTGACGGTTTACAATCGAACAACAGAAAAAGCACAACGTTGGACGAGTGAATACAACGGGAATTATGCAGAAACGGTCGCAGAGTGCGTAAAAGACGCTGATGTCGTGGCGGTATGCGTGGGGAATGATGACGATGTACGTCAAATGACCATTGCCGAAAACGGCGCACTAGCTGCCATGAAGTCGGGTGCAATTCTTATCGATCACACAACCACATCGGCACAACTTGCCGAAGAGTTAGGGGCTGCTGCCGCAGCATCTAGTATTCAGTTTATGGATGCTCCTGTATCTGGTGGACAAGCTGGCGCAGAAAATGGTGTATTGACGATTATGTGCGGTGGTAGTGACGCTATTTTCTCTAAGCTGCAACCAGTATTTAACGCTTATGGTAAATCCTCCGTTCTTATGGGGGCGATTGGGCAAGGCCAACGAGCAAAAATGGTCAATCAAGTTTGTATTGCTGGCGTGTTGACTGGGTTATCTGAAGGTCTGCTTTTGGCTCAAAAGAGTGGTCTCGATATACCATCGTTAGTCGATTGCTTAAAGAACGGTGCTGCTGGATCTTGGCAAATGGAAAATCGTGCTAACACAATGGCACAAGATAAATTTGACTTTGGTTTTGCTATTGATTGGATGATTAAAGATTTAGGTTTTTGTCTTGATGAAGCATCCCGTCAAGGAATCACCTTGCCTTTGACTCAGCAATCTATCGAGCGCTATCGTGACCTATCAGAGCAAGGTGAAGGCCGTTCAGATACCTCTGTACTGTTTAAAGCGGTGAAAAAACAAGCGACATCATAATTTTACACTGTAAAATTATGATGTAAAAACAAAACAAGAAACAGAGGTACGAGTGGATATCACTTTCGTACCTTTGTCTATTTGGACGACTACCATGGCTATGATTCTTCTTCGGTAGGCTCCTCTATTTGCAGCACATAACGCCAGTTCTCATCAATCTGCATAAAGGTCTGTACGCATACTTCTTTTCTTTCATCTCGGTAATCTTGTTCTACCTCATCGAGAAGCGTTGGGTATTGTTCAGGGTTGCTGCCGTATACAAGGCACAGCGCGCTAAAATACCTTTGTAAGTCAAAGCTATGTTCGCCGATATATTCAGAAATATCATAGTACTCAGGACGACTTTCTGATTCGAATGAAAACATGTCAGCAGCGCTGATAACGGCATCAGCCCCACCTTCCACATAATTAATCATTAACACCGCGGCAAAGTTATCGACGGCATCTTCTTCTTTACCGAGAATTGGAATGCGTTGGTCAGCAATGTAAGCATGACCAATTTCATGGAGGAGGGTGTGTAACATGACATCCACCGCCCCTTGAGAAGCGGGTTTGCCAAACTTCTTTTCGTACTTGTGTTTTAGAAAGTAGTTGAGCGAATCGATATAAAATTGGTAAGGGATGAGGATTTGATGCTGTTGTGGGTCATAGAGTGGTCCGTCGTCTGCGCCATAAGTAATCGTGAGTGCTTGGTCAAATTTGAAATACGATTGAGATAATTCAGAGACGAGATCATCCAACTCACTCTCTTGCAACGCTTGTTGCGCTTGTTTATCTGTCGTGCTAGTTGCTGGATTGTATTCAAAATTGATTGCAGAGAATCCATTGCTGGAAAAAGCAAGTGTGAGTAATCCGATTACGAGAGTTGACTTCATTTTCATTCATTCCTTCCTTGTCCTGAATTGTCGACCATTAGGATTAAAGTATGTCGTGTGCTATAATCCTTCGCCTAAAACTCACGTTGTGTAGTGATTTTTTGCCTATTTTGTCTCGCTCAGTATAGACGGTTTTTTGATTAACTCGATGTTTATCAGACCAAAAGTCATCTTATATGTCAGTATCTTGAGTTCAAATCGCACCCTAAATTTACAAACTGGATTGACCCTAACAAGGTTGTTTGGTGATGTTGTTATTGTCGCTATTTATCCTAAATTGTTACTACACGTACATAAATTAGCCTAACCTCATTAAGGAAGATGAGCGATAAGTATACAAAGAGGTTATATGAACAACACTATCTCTGTTGGAACATTAGAATCCTTCTTGATCGCAATCAGCGTTCTTTTTCTCGGACACCTGATCAACAGTAAATTACCCGCCTTAAAAAAATACAACATCCCAGAGCCGATTGTCGGCGGTCTGATTGTTGCTTTTATCATCACCATTATGCATTTTAATGGCATCAATTTAGAGTTTTCATTACCGTTACAAAAAACGTTTATGCTGATGTTTTTTAGTACGGTCGGGCTCGCTGCGAACTACACTCAGTTGCTAAAAGGTGGGGCAAAAGTATTCTTGTTCTTGGCGGTCGCCTCAGCTTACATCATTGTCCAAAACGCTGTTGGTGTGGGTATGGCGAGTGCACTTGGCTTAGAACCTATTATGGGGTTAATCGCCGGTTCTATTACGTTATCCGGTGGTCACGGTACCGGGGCCGCTTGGGCGCAAACCTTCACCGACACCTTTGGAATTGAGAATACCCTTGAGATTGCCATGGCATCGGCCACATTTGGTTTAATTATTGGCGGTATTATCGGTAGCCCAGTGGCACAACGACTTATCGACAAGAACAACTTTGAGTCGGAATACGGCCGCGGCAACGATACACATGAACGTTTCCCTGAGCTTGTGACTTATAATGAATACGAAAAAGACCGAGTTACAGCTAAAAAAGTCATTGAGATGCTGTTTATTTTATTACTCTGTGTCACTGGTGCTAAGTATTTGCATGAATGGGTTAATAGCTTTGAAGTCTCGTGGTTGATGATCCCAGACTTTGTTTATGCCTTGTTTATTGGGGTATTTATTACCAATGTGTGCGAAGTCTCGAAATCGTATAAAGTCGATGCGGAAACCATCGATATTCTTGGGACGGTATCATTGTCGTTGTTTCTTGCAATGGCGTTAATGAGCCTGCAACTATGGAATATTTTCGATTTGGCGATCCCGTTTTTGATTATTCTTGCTGTTCAATCTGTGATTTTGGGGTGCTTTGCTTATTACGTGACATTCCGAGTGATGGGTAAAAATTATGACGGGGCCGTGATTGCCGGTGGACACTGTGGTTTTGGTTTAGGCGCGACACCAACGGCGGTCATGAATATGGGGTCAATTGTTAATCGTTTTGGACCATCACCACAAGCGTTTATGGTGGTTCCTATTGTAGGGGCGTTCTTTATTGATATCGTTAACCTCATCATCATTCAGGGTTTCATTACCGTAATAGGTTGAATACTGAAACTGCTTAAAAAAAGTCTCGCAATTGCGAGACTTTTTTCGTTTTTGAGACAATACAAAAAAACATGGAAGAATAGTTTCAATTAGATGAATGCTCTGGTATCTAAATGTAATGAGAATGTAGGTTTTTTGGTTCGCCTGCAGTTAAAAACATTATATATAGAGTTAGCTAGGTCTGAATACGACGTTATTTCCGAAAGCAGGGAAGTAACACAAGGAGTAAGTCATGAGTGTATTGTCTCTAATTGGATTGGTGCAAGTTTCTGGTACGTTGGTGCTTGATAGCGCGGGTAAGCTAGCGTTGCTACCTGAAGGGGTCGCTCCTAGAGTCGGTGATGTAATCATTGATGTATTAGAAAATGCTGAGATTGAGAATGAATTATCAGTTCAATTGATTCAAGAAGATGGTTCTGGTCAAAATATTGTGGCACCAGAGTTGGATGCAGAGCAAATTATCGCCCAAATTGAAGCGGGTGATGACCCTTCCGAGAATCAAGAACAAGCTCCTGCTGCTGGTGAGCTGCAAGGATCAAGTCTCATCGCTTCAGGCAGCCTTCTTCGTGAAAACGCTCAGACAATTGCACAGACCCAATTTGATACAACAGGCCTTGAAGCACAAGGGCTTAACCGGACCCAATCCCTCGTGTTGCTTCAATTTCTAAGTAACTCTGCACCTGTTACCTTTAATCAGTTCAGAAATTTCGACGAAGAGTCGCAAGACAACTTGTTGTCTTTGGCACTACCAACGGATGCGAACAATGACCAATTGACAATCAGGGTCACCTCACTTCCGTTGCTTGGCGCGATTACGCTGGGGGACGGCTCTGAAGTTTCTGTCGGTGATGAGCTAACACTAAACGAACTCGCTAACCTTCAGTATGACGCACCGTCAGATTATCAAGACGGCGAAGAGGTAGGTAGCCTTGATTATACTGTTGATGATGGACGAGATGCACCCAACTCAGTTCAGTCTGGTGGTGTCGAGATAACACTCAATGAGGTTAACGACGCTCCTGTCGCCTATGACGATGATGTTAATACGGACGAAGATTCTGTTTTAAATGGTGTGCTTCCTGAGGCAACGGACGTTGACGGCACTGTTAACGCTTATGCTTTGCTTAATGATATTCCTGAGGATAAAGGTGATTTAACCTTTAATGCTGATGGTACGTATTCCTTCAATCCTGGTGATGACTTTCAACAACTGACCGATGGTCAAACTGAAGACGTGACCTTTACTTACGTTGCGATTGATAACGAAGGGCTCTCAAGTGAGCCACAAACCATCACCAT
>NZ_JBFROV010000022.1:0-28926 GCF_041471725.1 Vibrio sp. 10N.261.51.F12
TAATTTTTAGCAAAATCTTGCGAATACCGCACTGAAAAAGAGGAGCTTAGGCTCCTCTTTTTATTTGAAGTAGTACGAGTACTACTGGCCCCTAAGACTGATATCGCTGCCCTGATTTCCCCTGCAAAATCCTTTCCTTATTTATGTGCTGATTATTTTCTCTCCTCCTATTGCAAGTCCGCTGATGTTCTGTATAATAGCGCGCTCTGGCCTAGCCAGTTGTGAACCAATGAGCACTGAGGAGTGAACGCCTACTCACGTAGATGTTTAGTAACGTAGACTCAGCTTATGTTCGCAGTTAATACAATTACTTTTTATTTACTAGCGTATTTATACGTTAAATAGGTTTAGGGTAATCGAAAATTAGCTGACAATGCATTCAATTAGAATGCTACGGTTTCACATAAATCAATCGACATTCTCTCGCTTTAGCGAGCATGAGTGGCGATATTGTTTGTGTAATAATTAATTTTGGAGCTCTGTCTCATGCAGAACCAACGTATTCGTATCCGCCTAAAGGCTTTTGATTACAAGCTAATCGATCAGTCTACTGCGGAAATCGTTGAAACAGCTAAGCGTACCGGCGCACAGGTTCGTGGTCCTATTCCACTTCCTACTCGTAAAGAGCGTTTCACTGTTCTTACCTCTCCACACGTCAACAAAGATGCACGTGATCAGTACGAAATTCGTACTCACAAGCGTTTGATCGACATCGTTGAGCCAACAGATAAAACTGTTGATGCTCTAATGCGTCTTGATCTTGCTGCTGGCGTTGATGTTCAAATCAGCCTAGGTTAAGGGAGATAAGAATAATGATTGGTCTAGTCGGACGTAAAGTGGGTATGACCCGCGTATTTACCGAAGAAGGCGTTTCTATCCCTGTAACAGTAGTTGAGGTTGAAGCGAACCGTGTAACTCAAGTTAAATCACTTGAGACTGACGGTTATGCTGCAATTCAAATTACTGCAGGCGAGAAGAAAGCTAGCCGTGTTTCTAAGCCACAAGCTGGCCACTTTGCGAAAGCAGGTGTTGAAGCAGGTCGCGGTCTTTGGGAATTCCGTTTGGAAAACGGCGAAGAGTTTGAACTTGGCGCTGAGCTAAACGTAGAACTATTCAACGACGTTAAAAAAGTAGACGTTACTGGTACATCTAAAGGTAAAGGCTTCCAAGGCGCTATCAAGCGTTGGAACTTCTCTACTCAAGATATGACTCACGGTAACTCCTTGTCTCACCGTGCACCGGGTTCAATTGGTCAATGCCAAACTCCAGGTCGCGTATTTAAAGGCAAGAAAATGGCAGGTCACATGGGTGCTGAGCGTGTAACGACTCAAAACCTAGAGATCGTACGTGTTGACGCTGAGCGCGGTTTGCTCCTTATTAAAGGTGCAGTACCAGGCTCAACAGGCGGCAACGTGATCGTTAAACCAGCTATTAAAGCATAACGTCTAGGAGTAAGTAATGGAATTGATGGTTAAAGGTGCTGATGCACTAACTGTTTCCGAGACTACTTTCGGACGTGACTTCAACGAAGCTCTTGTACACCAAGTAGTTGTTGCTTATGCAGCAGGTGCTCGTCAAGGTACTCGTGCTCAAAAGACTCGTTCAGAAGTATCTGGCGGTGGCGCTAAGCCATGGCGTCAAAAAGGTACTGGCCGTGCACGTGCTGGTACAATTCGTAGCCCAATCTGGCGTACAGGTGGTGTTACTTTTGCTGCGAAACCACAAGATCACAGCCAAAAAGTAAACAAAAAAATGTACCGCGGTGCTATGAAAAGCATTCTTTCTGAGCTTGTTCGTCAAGAGCGTCTAGTTGTTGTAGACAACTTCTCAGTTGAAGCACCAAAAACAAAAGAGCTAATCGCTAAGCTTAATGATCTTGAGCTAACGGACGTTCTTATTGTGACTAGCGAAGTAGATGAGAATCTATTCTTAGCTGCTCGTAACCTTTACAAAGTTGATGCTCGTGACGTTGCTGCGATTGATCCAGTAAGTCTAATCGGCTTTGACAAGGTTCTAATGACTGCTGACGCAGTTAAGCAAGTTGAGGAGATGCTAGCATGATCACTGAAGAACGCATCCTAAAAGTTCTACGTGCTCCGCACATTTCTGAGAAAGCAACTATGGCTGCAGAGAAAGCGAATACTATCGTTTTCAAAGTAGCGAAAGATGCAACGAAGAAAGAGATCAAAGCAGCTGTAGAAAAGCTATTTGAAGTTGAAGTTAAGTCTGTAAATACTCTTATTCTTAAGGGTAAGACTAAACGCCAAGGTCTACGCCAAGGTCGCCGCAGCGACGTTAAGAAAGCGTATGTTACTTTGGCTGAAGGTCAAGACCTTGACTTCGTTGGCGGCGCGGAATAACAGGAGTAGTTAAGAATGGCTATTGTTAAATGTAAGCCGACTTCCCCTGGTCGTCGTCACGTTGTTAAAGTTGTTAACACTGACCTGCACAAGGGTAAGCCATACGCACCACTTCTAGAGAAAAACTCTAAGAACGGTGGTCGTAACAACAACGGTCGTATTACAGTACGTCACATCGGTGGTGGTCATAAACACCATTACCGTTTGATTGACTTCAAACGTACTAAAGACGGTATCCCAGCGAAAGTTGAGCGTCTAGAATACGATCCAAACCGTAGCGCAAACATTGCTCTAGTTCTGTACGCAGACGGTGAGCGCCGCTACATTATTGCACCAAAGGGCATCCAAGCGGGTGACTCTATCCAATCAGGTGTTGATGCGCCAATCAAAGCAGGTAACACTCTGCCGATGCGTAACATCCCTGTAGGTTCTACAGTTCACTGTGTTGAATTGAAGCCTGGTAAAGGTGCACAAATTGCTCGTTCTGCAGGTGCATACGCACAACTTATCGCTCGCGATGGTGCTTATGTAACTCTACGCCTACGTTCAGGTGAAATGCGCAAAGTATTATCAGAAGGCCGTGCTACGCTCGGTGAAGTTGGTAATGCTGAGCACATGCTACGTGAACTAGGTAAAGCTGGTGCTAGTCGCTGGCGCGGTGTTCGTCCAACCGTCCGCGGTGTGGTAATGAACCCGGTAGATCACCCGCACGGTGGTGGTGAAGGTCGTACATCTGGTGGCCGTCACCCAGTATCTCCTTGGGGTCAGCCTACTAAAGGCTTTAAGACTCGTAAGAACAAGCGCACTGACAAGTACATTGTACGTCGTCGTAATAAATAATCTATAAAGAGGAATCGCCATGCCACGTTCTCTCAAGAAAGGTCCTTTTATTGACCTACACTTGCTGAAGAAGGTAGAGAAAGCGGTGGAAAGCGGAGACAAAAAGCCTGTTAAGACTTGGTCCCGTCGCTCAATGATCATACCTACTATGATCGGTTTGACCATCGCTGTCCATAATGGTCGTCAGCACGTACCAGTTTTCGTTACCGAAGAAATGATCGGTCACAAACTGGGCGAATTTGCACCAACTCGCACTTATCGCGGCCATGCTGCAGATAAGAAAGCTAAGAAGAAATAGGAGTAGATGATGGAAGCTATCGCTAAACATAACTTTGCTCGTATTTCTCCTCAGAAAGCTCGCTTAGTTGCAGACCAAATCCGCGGTAAAAACGTGGATCAAGCGCTAGAACTACTTACTTTCAGCAACAAAAAAGCTGCTGAATTAATTAAGAAAGTTCTAGAATCAGCAATCGCGAATGCGGAACATAACGAAGGTGCAGATATCGACGATCTTAATGTCGCTAAAATCTTCGTAGATGAAGGCCCTATCATGAAGCGTATTATGCCTCGTGCTAAAGGCCGTGCCGACCGTATCTTGAAGCGTTCAAGCCACATCACTGTTGTTGTAGCAGATCGCTAAAAGCTAGGAGATAAGCAATGGGTCAGAAAGTACATCCAAATGGTATTCGTCTTGGCATCGTTAAGCCTTGGAATGCTACATGGTTTGCTAATACCAACGAATTCGCTGATAACCTAGATGGCGACTTCAAGGTACGTCAGTTCCTTACTAAGGAACTAGCAAAAGCGTCTCTATCACGCATCGTTATCGAGCGTCCAGCGAAGAGCATCCGTGTGACTATTCACACAGCTCGTCCTGGTGTTGTTATCGGTAAGAAAGGCGAAGACGTTGAGAAGCTACGCACTGCTGTAGCTAAAATCGCAGGTGTACCAGCGCAAATTAACATCGCTGAAGTACGTAAGCCTGAGCTAGACGGCAAATTAGTTGCTGATAGCATCGCGTCTCAACTAGAGCGTCGTGTGATGTTCCGTCGCGCTATGAAGCGTGCGGTTCAGAATGCTATGCGTCTAGGCGCTAAAGGTATCAAAGTGCAAGTAAGCGGTCGTTTAGGCGGCGCTGAAATTGCACGTGCTGAGTGGTATCGTGAAGGCCGTGTGCCTCTACACACTCTACGTGCTGACATTGATTACGCAACTTCTTCGGCTCACACCCAATACGGTGTGATCGGCGTTAAAGTCTGGATCTTCAAAGGTGAGATTCTAGGCGGTATGCCGGCAGCTAACGCTGTTGAGCCAAAAGGCGACAAGCCTAAGAAGCAGCGCAAAGGCCGTAAGTAAGGAGTCGACAGATGCTACAACCTAAACGTACTAAGTTCCGCAAGGTTCAAACAGGCCGTAACCGTGGTTTAGCTAAAGGTACTGATGTAAGCTTCGGTACTTTTGGTCTTAAAGCGGTTGGCCGTGGTCGTCTTACTGCTCGTCAGATCGAAGCGGCACGTCGTGCTATGACGCGTCACGTTAAGCGTCAAGGCCAAATCTGGATCCGTGTGTTCCCAGATAAGCCAATCACAGAAAAACCACTTGAAGTTCGTCAGGGTAAGGGTAAAGGTAACGTTGAGTACTGGGTAGCCCAAATCCAACCTGGAAAGGTTATGTACGAAATGGACGGTGTACCTGAAGAGTTGGCACGTGAAGCGTTCCGCCTAGCGGCTCGCAAACTGCCGTTCAAAACTACATTTGTAACTAAGCAGGTGATGTGATGAAAGCACAAGATCTACGCGAAAAAAGCGTTGAAGAGCTTAACGCTGAGCTTTTGAATTTGCTACGTGAACAGTTTAACTTGCGCATGCAAGGTGCAACTGGTCAACTTCAGCAAACTCATACTCTTAAAGCTGTACGCCGTGATATCGCACGTGTGAAAACTGTTTTGACTGAGAAGGCAGGCGCATAATGAGCGACAAAATTCGTACCCAACTAGGTCGTGTACTTAGCAACAAGGCTGACAAGTCTATCGTTGTGACAATCGAACGCATGGTGAAACACCCAATTTACGGTAAATTCGTAAAGCGTACGACTAAAATACACGCACATGACGAAAACAACGAGTGTGGCATTGGCGACACTGTTGAGATTCGTGAATGTCGTCCAATGTCTAAGATGAAATCTTGGACTTTGGTAAACATCGTAGAAAAAGCGAAATCTTAATCAGATTTTTAGCTTAAAAATCAAGCGGCTCCGATTTATTTTGGGGGCCGCTTATTTTTTGTCTACCCAATCTCGATAAAGGGTGATATAGTTCGCGTCCCTTTAAAGAGGCAGCCCGACCCGAGAGGGTCTAGTTTTTATTATTTAGCGGAGCACTAACATGATCCAAATGCAAAGTACACTCGACGCTGCGGATAACTCCGGCGCTCGTAGAGTAATGTGTATTAAGGTCCTGGGTGGCTCTCACCGCCGTTATGCACACATCGGTGATGTCATCAAGGTTACTGTGAAGGAAGCAATTCCTCGTGGTAAAGTTAAAAAAGGTGATGTCCTGAAGGCGGTGGTAGTTCGCACCCGTAAAGGCGTACGTCGTCCAGATGGCTCTGTCATTCGCTTCGACCGCAACGCTTGTGTATTGTTGAACGACACTACTGAGCAACCAGTCGGCACACGTATCTTTGGTCCAGTGACGCGTGAACTTCGCAATGCGAAATTCATGAAAATCGTTTCACTAGCACCAGAAGTTCTGTAAGGAGCGGCACATGGCAGCTAAAATCCGTCGTAACGACGAAGTAATCGTTCTTGCTGGGAAAGACAAAGGCAAGAAAGGTAAAGTAACTAAGGTTCTAGCGACCGGTAAAGTTATCGTTGAAGGCATTAACCTTGTTAAGAAGCACCAAAAGCCGGTTCCGGCTCTAGGTCAACAAGGTGGCATCGTTGAACAAGAAGCAGCTATTGATGCTTCCAACATTGCAGTCTTTAACGCGGCTACTGGTAAAGCAGACCGCATCGGTTTCCGTATCGAAGATGGTAAGAAAGTTCGTTTCTTTAAATCTAACGGCGAAACTGTTTCTAACTAATTAGAAGTAATTTGGAGTTCTACTATGGCGAAACTGCATGATTACTACAAGTCGTCTGTAGTTGCTGAACTGACCAAAGAGTTCAGCTACTCAAGCGTCATGCAAGTCCCTAGGATTGATAAAATCACCCTAAATATGGGCGTTGGTGAAGCAATCAACGATAAGAAACTGCTAGAAAACGCAGCTGCTGATATGGCAACGATCTCTGGTCAAAAGCCACTTATCACTAAAGCGCGTAAATCTGTTGCTGGTTTCAAAATTCGTGAAGGCTACCCAATTGGTTGTAAAGTAACCTTGCGTGGCGAACGTATGTGGGAATTTTTAGAGCGTTTAATCTCTATCGCACTTCCACGTGTACGTGATTTCCGTGGTGTTAGCGCTAAGTCTTTTGACGGACGCGGTAACTACAGCATGGGCGTTCGCGAGCAAATCATCTTCCCGGAAATCGACTACGATAAAGTAGACCGTGTTCGTGGCTTAGACATCACTATTACGACGTCTGCTGCAAACGATGAGGAAGGCCGAGCTCTGCTGGCTGCCTTTAACTTCCCATTCCGCAAGTAAGGTGAAGGGTTACTGTTATGGCTAAACAATCAATGAAAGCACGTGAAGCAAAACGTGCAAAGCTTGTAACTAAGTTCGCAGAAAAGCGTTCAGCGTTAAAAGCAATCATTAGCGATGTTAACGCATCAGAAGAAGATCGTTGGAATGCGGTTCTAAAACTGCAATCTCTTCCACGTGATTCAAGTGCATCACGTCAGCGCAACCGTTGCAACCAAACTGGTCGTCCACACGGTTTCCTACGTAAGTTCGGTCTAAGCCGTATTAAGGTTCGTGAAGCTTGCATGAAAGGCGAGATTCCTGGACTTCGTAAGGCTAGCTGGTAATTGCCGCTTAATCATTTGGAGTAAATCATATGAGCATGCAAGATCCGATTTCGGATATGCTGACCCGTATTCGTAACGGTCAGGCAGCAAATAAAGTTGCTGTTAAAATGCCTTCTTCAAAGCTTAAAGTTGCAATTGCTGCTTTGCTGAAAGCTGAAGGTTATATTACAGATTTCGCTGTTGATGGCGAAACTAAACCTGAGCTAGAAGTTACACTTAAGTACTTCCAAGCTAAACCTGTAATCGAGCAAATCAAACGTGTATCTCGTCCTGGTCTTCGTGTTTACAAGAAGAACAACGAGCTACCATCTGTAATGGGTGGTTTGGGTATTGCAGTCGTATCTACTTCCAAGGGTCTGATGTCAGACCGTGCTGCTCGTAAAGCATGCCTTGGCGGTGAAATCATCTGTTACGTCGCTTAAGGAGTAGACTATGTCTCGTGTTGCTAAAGCACCTGTCGCTATTCCAGCTGGCGTAGAGGTGAAACTAAACGGCCAAGAAGTTACTGTTAAAGGTAGCAAAGGTGAACTAACTCGCGTTCTTAACAATGCAGTAGTTGTTGCACAGGAAGAGAACAACCTAACTTTCGGACCGAAAGAAGGTGTTGCTAACGCTTGGGCACAAGCAGGTACTGCTCGTGCACTAGTTAACAACATGGTTGTTGGTGTTACCGAAGGCTTTACTAAGAAACTGACTCTTAAGGGTGTTGGTTACCGTGCTGCTATTAAAGGCAATGCGGTTGGCCTAACTCTAGGTTTCTCTCACCCAGTTGAGCACGAGTTGCCAGCGGGTATTAAAGCCGAGTGTCCTAGCCAAACTGAGATCATCATTACTGGTTGCGATAAGCAATTAGTAGGTCAAGTTGCAGCTGACATTCGTTCTTACCGTGAGCCTGAGCCTTATAAAGGCAAAGGTGTTCGTTACGCAGATGAAAATGTGCGTACCAAAGAAGCTAAGAAAAAATAAGGTAACACTATGGATAAGAAAGCATCTCGCATCCGTCGTGCTACACGTGCGCGTCGTAAGATTGCAGAACTGGGTGCAACTCGCCTAGTTGTACACCGTACTCCGCGTCATGTGTACGCTCAGGTTATCGCATCAAACGGCTCTGAGGTCATCGCTTCTGCTTCTACTGTAGAAAAAGCGATCCGTGAGCAAGTTAAGAACACTGGTAACATCGAAGCAGCTCAAGCAATAGGTAAAGCTATTGCAGAACGCGCTCTTGAAAAAGGCGTTTCTACAGTTGCATTTGATCGTTCTGGTTTCCAATACCACGGTCGAGTAGCGGCGCTAGCAGATTCTGCTCGCGAAGCTGGTCTGAAATTCTAAGGTAGGGTTGGAAGATGGCAAGAGAACAACAACAAGCTAGTGATTTGCAAGAAAAACTAATCGCTGTTAACCGTGTTTCTAAAACGGTTAAAGGTGGTCGAATCATGAGCTTCACTGCACTAACAGTAGTTGGTGACGGTAATGGTCGTGTAGGTTTCGGTTACGGCAAAGCCCGTGAAGTACCTGCAGCGATCCAAAAAGCAATGGAAAAAGCGCGTCGCAACATGGTTACGATTTCGCTTAACGAAGGCACTCTTCACCACGCGGTGAAAGGTCGTCATTCGGGCTCTAAGATCTACATGCAGCCAGCTGCAGAAGGTACTGGTATCATCGCCGGCGGTGCGATGCGTGCAGTACTTGAAGTTGTAGGTGTTCACAACGTATTAGCTAAAGCTTACGGTTCAACTAACCCAATCAACGTTGTTCGCGCAACGATTGCTGGTCTAGTAGACGTTAAGTCTCCAGAAATGGTAGCAGCTAAACGTGGTCTCACTGTTGAATCGATTTCGGAGTAAGAACCATGGCTAATACTATTAAAGTGACTCAAACTAAGAGTTCAATCGGTCGTCTACCTAAGCACAAAGCGTGTCTTAAAGGTTTAGGCCTTCGTAAAATCAACCATACAGTAGAGCTTGAAGATACTCCGTGTGTACGCGGTATGATCAACAAGGTTTACTACATGGTTAAAGTTGAGGAGTAATCAGAATGCGTTTGAATACTCTATCACCGGCTGCGGGTTCTAAGCCTTCTAAGAAGCGCGTAGGTCGTGGTATCGGTTCTGGCCTTGGTAAAACAGCAGGCCGTGGTCATAAAGGCCAAAAGTCACGTTCTGGCGGCAGTGTTCGTCCAGGCTTTGAAGGCGGTCAAATGCCTTTGAAACAGCGTCTACCTAAATTCGGTTTCACTTCTCGTAAGAGCCTAGTGTCTGCTGAAGTTCGTCTAGCTGAGCTAGCGAAAGTAACTGGTGACGTTGTTGATCTAAACAGTCTTAAAGCGGCTAACGTTATCACTAAGAACATCGAATTTGTAAAAGTTGTTCTTTCAGGTGAACTAACGAAAGCTGTGACTGTTAAAGGTCTACGCGTGACAAAAGGCGCTAAAGCTGCAATCGAAGCTGCAGGCGGTAAAATCGAGGAATAATCTCGAGGGACGAGGTACAGATGGCTAAGAAACCAGGACAAGATTTTAACAGTGCTAAAAGTGGCTTAAACGAGCTCAAATCGCGCCTTTTATTCGTACTTGGTGCGCTATTAGTGTTCCGTGCCGGCTCTTTTGTGCCGATTCCTGGTATTGACGCGGCTGTACTTGCCGATTTGTTCGAACAGCAAAAAGGTACCATCGTAGAAATGTTTAACATGTTCTCCGGTGGTGCTCTAGAGCGTGCATCTATTTTAGCACTGGGCATCATGCCGTATATTTCGGCATCTATTGTTGTCCAGTTGCTAACTGTAGTTCATCCAGCGTTAGCCGAACTCAAAAAAGAGGGTGAGGCAGGGCGTCGTAAGATTAGCCAATATACGCGTTATGGTACGCTTGTACTTGCAACATTCCAGGCAATAGGTATTGCAACTGGCCTTCCAAACATGGTCAATAATCTGGTTGTTATCAACCAAACCATGTTTACGCTGATTGCTACCGTAAGTTTAGTAACCGGTACCATGTTTTTGATGTGGTTAGGTGAACAAATTACAGAGCGTGGAATCGGGAATGGTATTTCCATTCTTATTTTTGCAGGTATTGTTGCTGGATTGCCTTCGGCAATTGGTCAAACAATCGAGCAAGCGCGTCAAGGTGAACTGCACGTACTTCTTTTGTTGTTTATTGCTGTGTTATCTTTCGCAGTTATTTATTTTGTGGTGTTCATGGAGCGTGGTCAACGTCGTATCGTCGTTAACTATGCAAAACGACAACAAGGCCGCAAAGTATTTGCTGCTCAAAGTACGCACTTGCCGTTGAAAATCAACATGGCAGGTGTTATTCCAGCAATTTTCGCATCGAGCATTATCCTGTTCCCAGGAACATTGGCTCAGTGGTTTGGTCAAAACGGAGAGAGCAGCGCATTCGGTTGGTTAACTGATGTGTCTTTAGCTCTTAGCCCAGGTCAACCATTGTATGTAATGCTTTATGCAGCAGCGATAATTTTCTTCTGTTTCTTCTATACGGCGTTGGTTTTCAACCCAAGAGAAACAGCAGATAATTTGAAGAAGTCTGGTGCATTCGTACCCGGTATCCGCCCAGGAGAGCAGACAGCGAAGTATATTGATAAAGTAATGACTAGATTAACCCTAGCTGGTGCTCTATATATTACCTTTATCTGTCTGATTCCCGAGTTTATGATGGTCGCTTGGAACGTACGTTTCTATTTTGGCGGCACATCACTACTAATCGTAGTGGTTGTTATCATGGACTTTATGGCACAGGTACAGACTCATCTGATGTCTCAACAGTATGATTCTGTGTTGAAAAAAGCAAATCTGAAAGGCTCAGGCCGTTAATTCAGATTTAATTTACGGAGTTTAGCAATGAAAGTTCGTGCTTCCGTTAAAAAAATCTGCCGTAACTGTAAAGTTATCAAGCGCAACGGTGTTGTGCGCGTAATTTGCAGTGAGCCAAAGCACAAACAGCGCCAAGGCTAATAAAGCAGAAATTTTTACTTGAAATATGAGGTATGGTCGAGTATATTCCTCGACCTACCTTTTGCGTGCAAAAGAAGTAGTATCCCGCAACGTATCCTAAACGGGCTTTGTTGCGGATAATTCTTTTACGAAACACTTTATGGAGTGAATAATGGCCCGTATAGCAGGCATTAACATTCCTGATCAAAAGCACGCTGTAATCGCACTAACTGCGATCTACGGCATTGGTAAGACTCGCTCTCAAGCTATTCTAGCTGAAGTGGGTATTGCTGAAGATGTTAAGATCAGTGAACTAAATGAAGAACAGATCGATCAACTGCGTGATGGTGTTGCAAAATACACTGTAGAAGGTGATCTACGTCGTGAAGTCTCAATGAACATCAAGCGTCTTATGGACCTTGGTTGTTACAGAGGTCTTCGTCATCGTCGCAGTCTACCACTACGTGGACAGCGTACTAAAACCAACGCTCGCACCCGCAAGGGTCCGCGTAAGCCGATCAAGAAATAGTCGGGAAGGTAGAGTACAATGGCTAAACAACCAACACGCGCTCGTAAGCGCGTACGCAAGCAAGTTGCTGATGGCGTAGCGCACATTCATGCTTCTTTCAATAACACAATCGTAACCATTACTGATCGCCAAGGCAATGCTCTTGCTTGGGCTACAGCAGGTGGTTCAGGTTTCCGTGGCTCTCGTAAGTCTACTCCGTTTGCTGCACAAGTTGCTGCTGAACGTTGTGCTGAAATGGCGAAAGAATACGGTCTAAAGAACTTGGAAGTTATGGTTAAGGGTCCAGGTCCAGGTCGCGAATCTACAGTTCGTGCACTGAATGCTGCTGGTTTCCGCATCACAAACATTGTTGATGCTACACCAATCCCTCATAACGGTTGTCGTCCACCTAAGAAACGTCGCGTATAAACGTATAACGTTTCTGGGATAATTGGAGAAGAATCATGGCAAGATATTTGGGTCCTAAGCTGAAGCTTAGCCGTCGCGAAGGCACAGACTTATTCCTTAAGTCTGGTGTACGTGCGATCGATACCAAGTGTAAAATTGATAACGCACCAGGTGTACACGGCGCTCGTCGCGGTCGTCTATCTGAATATGGCGTTCAGCTTCGTGAGAAGCAAAAAGTTCGTCGTATTTATGGCGTTCTAGAAAAACAATTCCGTAACTATTACAAAGAAGCTGCTCGCCTTAAGGGCAACACAGGTGCAAACCTGCTTCAGCTTCTTGAAGGTCGTCTTGACAACGTAGTTTACCGCATGGGCTTTGGCGCAACTCGCGCAGAAGCACGTCAACTAGTTAGCCACAAAGCTATCGTAGTTAACGGTAAAGTTGTAAACGTTCCTTCTTTCAAAGTTTCGGCTAATGACGTTGTTACTATCCGCGAGAAAGCTAAACAGCAATCTCGTATTAAAGCGGCTCTAGAAGTTGCTGGACAACGTGAAAAACCAACTTGGATTGAAGTAGATGCTGGTAAGATGGAAGGAACATTCAAGCGTATGCCTGAGCGTTCAGATCTATCTGCTGACATTAACGAACACTTGATCGTCGAACTTTACTCTAAGTAAGGTTTAATATAAAGAGAGGACACAATGCAGGGTTCTGTAACAGAATTTCTTAAGCCACGTCTTGTTGATATTGAACAAATCAGCACGACACACGCAAAAGTAACTCTTGAGCCATTAGAGCGTGGCTTTGGCCACACTCTAGGTAATGCACTTCGTCGTATTCTACTATCTTCTATGCCAGGTTGTGCTGTAACAGAAGTTGAAATAGAAGGCGTTTTGCACGAGTACAGCACTAAAGAAGGCGTTCAAGAAGATATCCTTGAGATATTGCTTAACTTGAAAGGTCTAGCTGTTCGCGTAGCCGAAGGCAAAGATGAAGTATTCATTACACTGAATAAATCAGGCTCAGGCCCTGTTGTTGCAGGTGACATCACCCATGATGGTGATGTAGAGATCGCTAACCCAGAACACGTTATTTGTCACCTAACGGATGACAACGCTGAGATCGCTATGCGTATCAAAGTAGAACGTGGTCGTGGTTACGTTCCAGCTTCAGCTCGTATCCATACTGAAGAAGATGAGCGCCCAATCGGTCGTCTACTTGTAGATGCTACATACAGCCCAGTCGATAAAATCGCCTATGCTGTTGAAGCAGCTCGTGTAGAACAACGTACTGACTTGGACAAACTTGTCATCGACATGGAAACGAACGGTACTCTGGAACCTGAGGAAGCTATCCGTCGTGCAGCTACTATTTTAGCTGAACAACTGGATGCATTCGTAGATCTTCGTGATGTACGAGTTCCTGAGGAGAAAGAAGAGAAGCCGGAGTTCGATCCTATTCTACTGCGTCCTGTAGACGATCTTGAACTAACAGTTCGCTCTGCTAACTGTCTGAAAGCAGAAGCGATTCACTACATCGGTGATCTTGTACAGCGTACTGAGGTTGAGCTACTTAAAACGCCAAACCTTGGTAAAAAATCTCTTACTGAGATTAAAGACGTACTTGCATCACGTGGTCTTTCTCTGGGCATGCGCCTAGAAAACTGGCCACCAGCGTCTATCGCTGAAGATTAATCGATACTAGTTAGAAGGATTAGGTCATGCGCCATCGTAAGAGTGGTCGTCAACTCAACCGCAACAGCAGTCATCGCAAAGCGATGTTCAGCAATATGGCTAGCTCTCTTGTACGTCATGAAGTAATCAAGACTACATTGCCTAAAGCAAAAGAGCTACGTCGCGTAGTTGAGCCTTTGATTACACTAGCTAAGACTGACAGCGTTGCTAACCGTCGTCTAGCATTTGCACGTACTCGTGATAACGAAGTAGTTGCGAAACTATTCAACGAACTAGGTCCACGTTTTGCTACCCGCCAAGGCGGTTACACACGTATCCTAAAAGCTGGTTTCCGTACCGGCGATAAAGCTCCAATGGCTTTCATTGAGCTTGTAGATCGCCCAGAAGCTGCTGAAGAAGCTGCTGCTGAGTAATAGTTCGAAGCATTAAAAAGCCGAGTATTTATACTCGGCTTTTTTGTGTCTGAAATCTGGCTTATTTATCAGTACGATTTATTGCCATAAGCTCGTTAACGATCCTAATAACTCAGAACTTGCACCTTGCGTACCTAAATAATCGAGCACGACAGGCGCGAATTGCGAGATCATGCTAGGATCTAGCCCTACCGATGCGAAAATATTCTTAACGCTTTCCATATTTTCAACTGACGTTAATAAACCACTGCTGCTTAACGATGACATTCCTGGGATCAGTGAACTCAGTTCAGATGCTTGTCCACTTCCTAAACTATTTTGAGCTAACGATAGCAGCGCACCTGCGCCAGTCGTTGCTTGCTCAGGTGTAATCGATAAATTATCGACAAGGTTACCGACAACTGCAGAATTTTGTGTCTGGCTTAGCGACGCTGCGCTATTGAGCATGCTGTTTGTTGAATCTGAATCTAATGTTGGCAAGTCAAACTCGGCCATTGCAGGTAAAGTAACGAGAGAGAGTGCGAGCACGGCAGGGGTTATTTTGATCATGATATAGTCCATTTTGTTGTTCATGACCGTAAGTTTAGACAATAAAAAAAGCAGTGACGAATCACTGCTTAAATAATTTTATGTTTATGGAGATTAGCCTAGGATTTCTAGAAGCTCTACTTCAAAAACAAGTGCTGCAAATGGTGGGATTGCAGCGCCAGCGCCACGCTCGCCATATGCAAGGTCTTGTGGAATGCAAAGCTTCCATTTTGAACCAACAGGCATAAGTTGAAGTGCTTCAACCCAACCTTTGATTACGCCTGTTACTGGAAATTCAGCTGGTTGGCCACGAGATACTGAACTATCAAATACAGTTCCATCAGTTAGCTCACCGTGGTAGTGAACTCGTACTGTGTTGTCTGCAGTTGGGATTTCACCAGTACCTTCAGTGATTACTTCGTATTGAAGACCAGACTCAAGAACGGTAACTTCTGGACGAAGTGCGTTGTCTGATAGGAATACTTCACTATCAGCAGATGCCGCTTTAGCCGCTTCTTGGCGAGCTGATTCTGCACGAGTGTGTAGGTCTTGAAGAGCATTGTTAATCTCATCAATTTCGATTTCTGGCATGTCACCAGTAAGCGCAGTTGCAATACCTTTAGCGATTGCATCAACGTTAAGACCTTCTAGGCCGCTTCCTGCTAGTTGTTGGCCCATTTGTAGACCAATACCGTAGCTAGCTTTTTGTTCTACAGTTTCTAATTTCACGTCAGACATGACGGTCTCTCTTTGCTTATCGAATGAAGCGCAAAGGATACCAGTTCTTAAATAAAACCGGAATGCTCTTAAGAAGTTTTACTATTTAATTTGAGTAAGTTGTAAAACTTGTGACATTAGACTGCTATAAACAGGTTTTCCTACGATTTTCCTATACTCTGATCGTGGGTTTTTTTAAACTGGACCCGTTGTTTAGTAGGAGACGGATAGGAATGAATCGTCGTCAAAGGAAGAAACAAAAAATCGATCATTTACAGCCATTAAAAGCGCTGTGGGCTAAGATGGATTTTTCTAAAATCAAAACCAAGAGTCAAGCGCTTGGTAAACCGAATCTATTGGCGTTGAAAGCAAAATTTTCATCCTTTTGGTTCAACTTGCCATTGTTGCACCGTCGATTACTAAGCGTGATTGTACCCATCGTAGTCGTGTTATTGCTTTGGCCTAGTCATAAGACAACATCACCTATTGAGCCTAGTCCAACCAACCAACGTGTGACCGTCAGTGTTAATGCGCAGTCGTTGAGTGAACAAAGTGCTCAAAAGGATTTGGAGCAAGTGACTGAGACCGATTGGAGAGAATATACGGTTAAGAAAGGCGATACCCTTGCTCAGGTTTTCAGAAAAAACCAATTGCCGATGGCGGATTTAAACTCTCTTGCTCGAGTCGAAGGGGCTGATAAACCACTAAGCCGAATTAAACAAGGCCAGCTCATCCGCTTTAAATATAGCCAAGAGGGCCAGTTGGACATTCTGCAGATCGAAAAAGGCGAACAATCCATCATGTTCTTCAGGTTGTCTGACGGCGGATTTGGCCGGAGTAAATAAGGCAATCAAGTCTGACGCTAGCGCGTCAGTCTCATATCTACGTGCGGGATATCATCTTCCAGATATTGCTCTGAGCAAGGCTGAAAGCCATGTTTACCATAGTAATTTTTTAAATGGTATTGCGCGCCAATTGTAATATCTTCATTTGGCCATAAATCTTCGCATGCTTTTATCGCATAGCTAATGAGTTCATGGCCTAAACCATTGCCACGATGATTACTATTTGTGGCAACTCGGCCAATACTGACTTCCTCATAGCTGATACCTTTTGGCAAAAGTCTTGCGCAAGCAATGAGTTCATCCTCGCGGTAGCCGGCAAGATGATAAACACCGGCTTGGTGGTCTTTGTCATCAAGTTCTGGATAAGGGCACGTTTGCTCTACGACGAAAACATCAATACGTAACTTTAATAATTGATAAAGTTCTTGTGTGGTTAGCTCGTTAAATTTTTTTATTTTCCAGATAAGCATTGCTTTGTCTCTTATTTGGTGTGTTTGATTTAGAGTAAACTGCGGGTATAAAAAAAGCCACGCATTCGCGTGGCTTTATACTGATAGCTTAGTGGTTATTTCTGTAGATCAATACGATAAACGGCAAAGCCAACATCATCTGTTGCCACTTTTTCCATTGGGTACTGACCTTTATCTTTGATGAATTTCGCGGCTTTTTCTGATGGCGAAGTTTCAAAGCGAACATCGAGTTTTACATCAGATTGAAGCGGAGCAAACGTCCAGTTGTTATCCGCGCTCGGGGTGACTTCACCTTTGTCTTTACTGACATTAGTGATGTAACTCGCCACAACGGTGCGGTTCTCATCGGGTGAATCAAATGCAATGAATTCGCTACCAGTTCCAGGGAATTTGTTGCTGTAAGCACGATAATTGTTAGTCGCAACAAGGAACATTTGGGTTAAGTCTATAGGCTTACCTTGATAGGTTAAGTCGACAATACGCTCGCTGTTTTCATTAAGCGGCTGACAGTTAGCATCATAACGAGCGGCTTGGCTTACATCGATCTGGTAGTGAACTCCGTCCATAACGTCGAAGTTATAGGTACGGAAGTTATCCCAATCGATCAAAGACTGTGGTTTATCACTGCTAACATCAATTTGATTAAATTGACCCGCTGAGCATTCCAGCCATTCCTTGACCTCTTTTCCTGTCATTTTCAATGCAACTAACGTATTCGGATAAAGGTATAAGTCCGCCGCATTTCGGAAGGTGAGCTGTCCAGATTCAACTTCGGTGAAGTTCGCTGGGTCATTTTTTCTTCCACCGGCTTTAAAAGGTGCAGCGGCAGATAATACTGGTAATCCATCAAGATCAGGATCGCCTTGAATCATGGTTTCAACATAATCTATTTGCGCAAGATTGACGATTTGTACGGTAGGATCGTCCTGAACCAGAGCTAGGAAGCTGTACATAACATCATTTGCTTTGCCGATTGGCTGGTTAACAAAATCACGTGTCGCATCATGATCGGTTTTAACCGCATCGACGATGCCTTTATCGGCATCAACCAACGGTTTCTTACTGACCGCATCAAAAATTGGTCGAGCTTCGGTTTGCGTTTGTGTTTGTGCGACTTTCCATGTGTCCCCATCTTTAGTCAGCATGAGATCCATCACACCCACATGGCTACCCCAACGACCCGGCATCACTGCCGCAACACCATTGATGGTGCCTTTTTCGTTATCGACGCCTTGGATATTTTCAAACCCTTTACCTGGGAATACCGCATGGGAGTGACCAAACGCGATCGCGTCAATGCCTTTTACTTCTGAAAGGTAGTACGTTGAGTTTTCAGCGCCTGCTTTATATGGGTCGCTAGATACGCCTGAGTGAGGAATAGCGATAATGATATCGGCTCCCTCTTTTTTCATTTGAGGCACTAGTTCTTCAGCGGTCGTCTTGATGTCTTTAGCAAAGACTTTGCCTTCTAGATTTTTTTTATCCCAAACCATGATTTGTGGTGGAACAAAACCAATGTAACCAACTTTTACTTGTTGTGCATTGCCAGCGGTATCTTGGAAGGTATGTGTCTTGATGAGGTAAGGCTTAAAGTAGTGCTCACCGGTTGCTTGATCAAAAACGTTAGCATTGACATACGGGAAGTTAGCGCCCTTCAATGAAGCCGCTAAGAAATCTAAACCATAGTTAAATTCGTGATTACCGATGTTACCTACATCATAGCTGAGTTGATTCATCGCTTTGTAAACGGGGTGTATATCGCCCGGCTTCACGCCTTTATCTGCCATGTAATCGCCCATAGGACTACCTTGTAGCAGATCACCATTGTCCACGAGCACACTGTTGTTGACTTCATTGCGTGCTTCTTTGACCAGTGTGGCAGCACGGGCTAAGCCGATTTTTTGTGAAGGCTTGTCTTTGTAGTAGTCATAATCCATGACATTAGTATGAATATCAGTTGTTTCGATTATTCTTAATTTAATTTCATCTGCCATTACCGGGCCTGCTATTGCTAGCATGCCGCCAAGCACTGCGATTGAAATAGGTTTCACTGCCACTTTCATCTTCATATCCTTTCTATGGAATTCTGTTTCAAAACATGCCAATTGTATCAATTTGTTATGAAAGATATTTTTCATACATAAAGAAAGTGTGATCTAAATTGGTTGTTATTGTGGGTTTTGATTCGTATGTCTCATCTCGAGGCCACCCCAATATCAATAGTAGAAGGGAACGCGTGAATGCGTCCTTTTACTTCGGTAAAAAGTGGCAAATTCGTCCTATAGTGGTTTTTGGAATAAAAAATGAAATTTTAGAATTTCAGGTAATATAGCCAGTTGGTCATAATGCCAACATCAGATACGCGATGGACTGCCAATATGGACCAAGCTCACAACCACTCGACAGACTTAAAACCTACACCTCAGTTGGTGGCGAGTACAGTCAAACCTAGACTGCCTTCTTCAAAACTAAAAGCCGGTGAAGTGGCTTTGGTTGGTGCTGGCCCGGGCGATCCTGAGTTACTCACTCTCAAAGCTCTGAATTTTTTACAGCAAGCTGATGTGGTTTTGTACGACTACCTTGTTTCCGAAGAAATCATGGCCTTGGTACCGGATAGCACTGTGCTGGTATGTGTGGGTAAGCGAGCAGGGCATCATAGCGTTCCTCAAGATAAGACCAATCAATTACTGCTCGATTTTGCTCAAAGTGGTCATAAGGTTGTGCGAATTAAGGGCGGGGACTCCTTTATGTTTGGCAGAGGGGGAGAAGAACTCCAGGTTCTTGCTCAAGCCGGTATTCAATTTCAAGTGGTTCCCGGTATTACAGCTGCAGCTGGCGCGACAGCTTATGCAGGTATTCCTCTGACTCATCGTGATTATGCCCAGTCTGCGCTATTTGTTACTGGCCATCTCAAGCCTGGAAGCGACGATATGGATTGGTCGACACTCGCAAGGCCCAATCAAACCTTAGTCATTTATATGGGCCTAATGAAGTCAGAGTATATTCAGCAGCAATTGGTGCGTCATGGACGACGTCTTGATGTACCAGTGGCGATTATTGAACGTGGCACTCAGCAAAGCCAAAAAGTATTAATAGGTCAGCTAAAGGATCTTTCCGATCTTGCAAAGAATGCACAAGCGCCATCATTGATCGTGGTGGGCGAGGTGGTTGAACTAGCAAGAGAGCTTGCTTGGTTTGGTGATACAAACAATACCGGAGAGGCGACGGGTCTTAATAAGACCGTTAGCTTCGGAAACAAAATCAATCACGCGCTTAGTGTAAAGAGTGCATAGGAATTCAGTCTTGTGGAGATGCAATGAGTCTCCACTCGCAAAAAAGGAAGCACAACAAATGGACCAAGAAAGACTCACTCACCTTAAGCAACTTGAAGCGGAGAGCATTCACATTATTCGTGAAGTCGCTGCTGAATTTGATAACCCGGTCATGATGTATTCAATCGGTAAAGATTCTTCCGTCATGTTGCACCTGGCTAGAAAAGCCTTTTACCCAGGAAAAATCCCATTTCCTTTGTTACACGTGGATACCGACTGGAAATTCAAAGAAATGATTGATTTTCGAGATCGTACCGCCAAGAAGTATGGGTTTGAGCTTTTGGTTCATAAAAATCCAGAAGGCCTGGAAATGGGGATCAATCCCTTTGTGCATGGCTCTTCAAAACATACCGACATCATGAAAACCCAAGGTTTGAAGCAAGCACTCAATCAATACGGCTTTGATGCGGCATTTGGTGGAGCTCGTCGCGATGAAGAAAAGTCTAGAGCAAAAGAGCGAGTCTATTCGTTTAGGGATAAAAACCATACATGGGATCCTAAAAATCAACGTCCAGAATTGTGGAATACCTATAACGGTCAAATAAATAAAGGCGAAAGCATTCGAGTATTCCCGCTATCGAATTGGACGGAGCTGGATATTTGGCAATATATCTACCTCGAAAATATCGAGATGGTACCACTGTATTTAGCGGCAGAGCGCCCTGTCGTTGAGCGAGATGGCATGCTGATCATGGTTGATGATGAGCGTATGGAGATCCAACCTGATGAAAAAGTGGAAAATAAGAGCGTACGTTTTAGAACGCTTGGTTGTTACCCACTGACAGGAGCGGTCGAATCAACGGCATCCACACTGACAGAGATCATTGAAGAGATGCTTGTCGCGACCTCAAGCGAGCGACAGGGTCGGGCGATCGATCATGATCAGTCAGGATCGATGGAGCTTAAAAAACGTCAGGGATATTTCTAAGGATCGAAGGGACACATTATGAATAGCGTAGTTGAAACACAACTTGCCGAACTGGGTATCGAGGGTTACCTCAACCAGCATCAGCACAAATCTTTACTTCGATTCCTGACCTGTGGCTCAGTGGATGATGGCAAAAGTACCTTAATTGGACGCTTGCTCCATGACTCGAAACAAATTTATGAAGATCAACTAGCCGCGGTGCACTCGGATAGCCAACGAGTAGGAACCACTGGCGACAAGCCTGACCTCGCTTTATTGGTTGATGGCTTGCAAGCTGAGCGTGAACAAGGCATCACCATTGATGTGGCGTACCGTTATTTCTCTACGCAGAAACGAAAGTTCATCATTGCTGATACACCAGGGCATGAACAATATACGCGTAATATGGCTACGGGAGCATCAACGTGTGATCTTGCGGTTATTTTGATTGACGCGCGTAAAGGCATGTTGGATCAGACTCGTCGTCATTCCTTTATTGCTAGTTTACTCGGGCTTAAGCAATTTGTTGTTGCCGTGAACAAAATGGATTTAGTGGACTTTTCTCAAGAGCGATTCGAGTCCATTCGTGATGATTATTTAGCGTTTTCTGAGAAACTCGGTAAAGGCATTGATATTCAAATTATTCCGTTATCAGCGCTTGATGGCGATAACGTGGTCGACGCGGGTGAGAACATGCCGTGGTATCAAGGCAAGCCGTTGTTGGAGTTATTGGAAACCGTCGATATTGACCAAGATAAACGCTACGGCGAATTTCGATTCCCCGTGCAGTATGTGAATCGCCCTAACCTCGATTTTCGTGGGTTTGCTGGCACCGTTGGTTCTGGTGAGATCCGTGTAGGCGATGAGATAAAATCGCTGCCGTCTGGAAAGACGTCGACCATAGAAAGCATCGTGACATTCGACGGCAATCTCGACGTAGCATTTGCAGGGCAAGCCGTGACGTTAACCTTGACGGATGAAATCGATATCAGCCGTGGTGACCTTATCGTCAAACAAGATGCAAAAGTGACATCATCGAATCGTCTGCTAGCGGATGTCGTCTGGATGACGGATGACGCATTGACGGCAGGCAAAACCTACGACATTAAAATCGCCGGCAAGAAAACACAAGGACAGCTAGAAGCGGTTCGTCATCAATACGATATCAATACGCTGGCATCTTTCGATACTGAAACCCTACCAATTAATGGTATTGGGCTATGTGAGTGGTCACTTACTGAATCGGTAGCCATTGATAATTATGATGCCGTGCAAGATACAGGTGGCTTTATTATCATCGATCGCCTCACCAATGTGACAGTAGGGGCAGGCTTAGTTCGAGATGCACTTGCTGAGCAGCAGCGTTCTCCTAAGGAGCGCATGGGGGCGTTTGAAAGCGAGCTTAAATCACTGATATTGAAGCACTTCCCTGAGTGGGATGCCAAGATATAAGCTTGTGGCCATAGCTTATAAGGCGTAGCACGAGCAACAGCACACCGAATGGTGCGTGAAAAAATGGTCAGTTGGCGAGGATAAGGATTATGTGGGAACAAGGAGTGGTTTTAGCGCTATTGATGTCAATCATTAGCTGCTTAGTGGCCACTAAAATTAAACCCAGCCTTATTTTCGCTGGCGCGGCGTTTATCTCCTTCATTACAGGAATGACGGAGTTAAGCGTTATTGCGACCAATTTCACCAACTCGTCATTACTGACACTGGTGCTGCTCATCATGTCTTCTGCCGCTTTGGAGAAGACACGCCTGATCAGTTGGGTTAGTCGTTCTATTGCGACAGGGAAACTGGGTTCCGTTGTGGCGAAGCTTGGTATTTCTACGGCGCTTCTTTCATCATTTACCAATAATACGGCTGTTGTTGTTTCTCTTATCGGTGCAATAAAACGGAATCAGCGCCACGCCCCTTCAAAGTTACTGATCCCCTTGTCCTACGCTGCAATATTAGGAGGCACACTAACGCTGATTGGTACCTCAACAAACCTAATTATTAATAGCTTTGTTGAGGATGTTGGGCTGCCCAGTTTAGACTTTTTTGCACCGACTTGGATTGGTTTGAGTGTATTGATTGGTGGGGTGATTGTGCTTATCCCCTTGAGCTATCTCCTGCCAAACTATGACGATATTAGCCAAGATGATTTACCGTATTTCTTGGAAGCTAGAGTGGAGCCTGGGTCGCCTTTAGTCGGAGGCAGTATTGCCGAAAATAACTTGAGAGCACTGAGAAAGCTATTCTTAGCTGAAGTGGTGCGCGATGGAGAAACGCTGGCTTCTGTTGATCCCGACTTCGTACTTAAGGCAAAAGACAGGCTACTATTTTGCGGTGATGTAGAGAGCGTCAATACTTTACAAGAAATCAATGGCCTGACTTTCTTTGGGCAGCATCATCTAAACGGTCAAAACCTGCTAGAGGTTGTGGTGAGTTCCTCGGCTACTTTCTGCAATAAAACCCTAAAATCGAGTCACTTTCGCGATAAATTTGATGCCGTGGTCGTCGCAATTCGTCGTGGACACGAACGCTTAGAAGGCGGATTGGGTAATATTGTACTGCAAGCTGGCGATACCCTCGTCTTGGCGCCAGGTAAACGATTCGACGATGAAAGGCGCAAGCACCGAAAAGAGTTTGTGTTAGTCAACGACTTAGATTCGAGCGCTAAGCTTGATTTTGCCAAATCGAGCTATGTGTTGTTCGGCTTCATTGCGGTGATAGTGTTAGCGCTTACTAACGTCCTTCCTATTATTAAGGGACTAGCGCTCTATCTTATTGCTATTTTAGCGTTCGGAATTGTAAATTTCGGAGAACTAAGACGTCGTTTTCCTACCGATATCGTGGTCATTGTCGGCTCTGCATTATCTATTGCTCAACTGATGATATCGACAGGGCTGTCCGAACGGATGGGCGAGATGTTTATGGAGTTGTTCAATGGCTGGGGGGTATTTGGTGCGTTAGTGGCGACTTACTTCGTTACTCTCATTCTAACCGAGCTCATCACCAATAATGCGGCGGCGGCTCTCGCATTTCCTATTGGCTATAGCATGGCTGTGGGCTATGGGGTTGATCCCATGCCATTTATTATGGCCGTTTTATTTGGCGCCAGTGCTAGTTTCATTTCTCCTTACGGATATCAAACTAATTTGTTGGTGTACAGCGTGGGCAATTATCAGCTTAAAGATTACCTTCGGATCGGTATTCCTATTTCAATCGTCTATTCCGTATTGGTATTAGCACTGATTCCGTATTTTTTCCCATTTTAATGTTTTTATGATTCGTGACAATTAAGGATTTATATGTCAGATACTACTTTAGAAAAAGATGAGAACGTCATTTGGCATCAGCATTACGTAACAAAATCGGAACGCTCTGAGCTGAAAAAACAGCAGCCTGTCGTCCTTTGGTTTACTGGTCTTTCTGGTGCTGGCAAATCGACAGTAGCGGGGGCATTAGAAACTGAGCTGATTCGCTTGGGTCATCATACGTATTTATTGGATGGTGATAACGTTAGGCATGGTTTATGTCGTGATCTTGGTTTTTCAGCACAAGATCGACGAGAAAATATTCGTCGTGTTGGTGAGTTGGCAAAACTGATGGCGGATGCAGGATTGATTGTCCTATCGGCCTTTATTTCTCCGCATAGAGAAGAGCGTGCTTTGGTTAAATCCTTACTTCCACAAGGTGAGTTTCTAGAAGTGTTTGTTGATGCAAGTTTGGCGGTTTGCGAATCCCGAGATCCAAAAGGATTGTACAAGAAAGCACGTGCGGGAGAGATTGCCAATTTTACTGGAATTGATTCTGAGTATGAGCAGCCCCTTCAACCTGACATTCACCTTCAAGCGAGTGATCACGATGTGGCAACGTTGGTTACTGAGTGTTTAGCCGTCTTGAAAGCAAAGAATATCATCGCTTAATTTAAATCGATGTCGTATGTGGGTCAATATGCTCTTTTCATCGCAGCATATTGGCAGCGCTGTCCGTTAAACCTTGTGATGAAAAGAAGTGGCGGCTTCGCCAGCAACGGTGAATTTTCTATTGAGTAGGTTCACCAACTTCTCTTGATATTGCATGTTCCCGCGGTGCCCCAGCAGTTGGCATAGTTCGTTGCCTGTCGGGGTAAAACGATAATAGGTGAGCCTAATGCCTTTTAACTTAGATTGCAGTTGAAACTCGCTACCTTGGTAATTGAGGTTCAAGGCTGGCTCTTGCGCAATCTCGCCGGATTCGAGTTCCGTACCGAGAAGAATACCTAGCTCGATTAACAACAATAGGCTGGAGTAGGGAAGATTAAATTCCCCCAAGCTCAGTTCATCGAAACTGTCTCTTTTTGAAAAACTAAACAGCCCGGCATGATGCTTGATGCCGAGTAGTAATTTTCTGCTACTGTCAGCACCAAAGCTGCAGGCAAGTGAGGCAGCGCGTTGCAAGGTTTGCGCCTCTTTTGGCGTCATATCTTTGAGGGTTTTTAAGGCTTTCATAGAGGTGGAGCCAGGATTGGTTACCTCTCGCTTCAGTACCTGTGCCCACAGTTTTTGCATCGAGGTATTATGGATATCCTGAGCCATATCAAAAAACCGCAGTAACCAATCAAAATCTGGCTCACTAGCCACCTCACTATTACATGCTTGCAGTGCTAGCTTTACGATATGCTCTAGGTTTTTCTGTCGTTGCTCTTTTCGTTGCTTATCCCGCAAAATAGCACGCTCGAAGACACTTTTTTCTGACGCTTCTTCAGTAATAAGTGCATCAAGGATGTGAGTCTGTGCAATGGCTTTGATTCGACTGGCGCTGTCGCGCATCGGCGAACTCTTTTTTTGATTTTTTTGCTCATAGTGATGAGCGGTAGGTTCAGCTGTTGGAGATGAGCTGCCGGCCGGTAGGTTACTCATAGTTATGCACTTAACCGTCTGAATAAGAGTGAAGGGAAGTCATAAATTTAACGGGGTTTGCTCAAAATGACTAGTGCTATTTATGTGAGCTATTTTCCGCTTTAATAATTAGAGGGGTTAGGTTGTAAAAAAACCTAGGATAAATGATAAATATTTGTTAAATTTAGAGAGTGAGTAAGGAGGGAGTTTATGAATTACTCAAGAGAGTATAAATTCAAGAAACACATCTCAACAGCCCTGTTGCTCTGTGTTTACATTGGCGTGCTAGCGTATCTCTCTACCTACATTGGCTAAATGAGATACACTAGCAGACGGTTGTTTTCGTTACGCAATTGTTGCGTAGATTCTAGTTGTCATCGTAATCTTCAATGCTGAGGCCTTCAATTAAGTAGCCAGTTTCGGCTAGCTCTGAATTGACGGTCTCTGTTTTCAATGTCCCCACGACGTAGATGACATCCCAAAGTCGATGCACAGGGGCACCTTCTTTAAATTTCACGTAAACGATTTGGTTTGGTGGCGGTGGCGGTACGTGAATACATGCGCCAAAATATGGCACCAGTAGAAACTCGGTAACCGTATCTTCATCCCCTTCTAGTGGAACCACAAATCCAGGGATTTTTACGGTACTGCCATTTAATTCAGGCCTGACTGAGCCGATCATGGATTGCTCCATCTGCCCGCCAGAGTGATTGGTCACCGGCATACCGATCGCATCAAATTGATTACGCTCTGCTTCTGGGATTAAATCAATCCAATCTAGCGTTAAAATCTCACTATCTGTCTGCACATCCTCTTGTGCGATTGCAGGAGCCTGGAGCCCTCCAAATGCCAGAGTGAAGACACACATTGTTCGAACTAATAGGTTCATAAAGGTCTCATCATACACGGATGGTCATACCATCACTTAAAGATTGTTGGTAGGCGCGTAAAGCAGGGAAGAAACCAATAATGATTCCAGCCAACTGCACAAAACCAAGTAATAACCATTCATGGCTAGTGATGCCTGTTAACGCAATATGGATGCCATAATGCGACGCAATGACCGGACTTGCAATGGCCAATAACGCATAAGTTCCTGCAACACCCAATGTGATACCAACGGTTGTTAACACAGTGGCTTCGCTGACCAATAAGGCAAAGACATGTCTTGGCCTGGCTCCCATTGCTCGTAAGATTGCCATCTCACGTCGACGTTCTTGTAAACTCGTTAGTAGGCTAGACAGCATACCCATCAACCCAGCAATCACTACAAAGATCGACACGATGAGCAAAGCTTGTTCGGCGACACTCATTAGTCCCCATAATTCATGCAAAGCAATGCCCGGCATGATGGCACTCAGTGGTTCTTGCTTATAAGTATTGATTTGTCGCTGCAAAGCAAAAGTCTGAATTTTACTCTTTAAACCAACCAACATTGCGGTGATTTGTTTTGGTTGAAAATCCATTTTTTCTAACTGCGCTTTGCTCGGGGCATTGCCTAGGTTGGCACCAGACTCCCACCCGACATGAATCGCCTCAATGGCACCCAGTGAGACATGGACCGTTTTATCGACGGGTGTCCCTGTTGGCGCTAAGATACCAACAACCGTAAAGGGAAGGTTATCATGACGACTAAAACTCACATCGCTGATGCCGTGTGCGATGATGATATCACTGCCTATGTCGTAGCCTAATGACTTCGCGACATCCGATCCCAAAACGGTTTCAAATACCGTATTGAACTCGTGGCCTTTGGCAAAGGTTAATGCTTGTTTTTGGCCATACTGGTAATGCTCAAAATAACTGTGGTCGGTACCCATGACCCTGAAACCTTTATGAGAGTCACCCAGAGAGATTGGAATTGTCCAGTCTACAGCCTTGTGTTGGCTAAATTCTTCATAGCTTTTCCAGTCAATATTATTCGTGGCATTGCCAATGCGAAAAACAGAATATAGTAATAAATTTATTTGACCCGAACGCCCGCCTACTATGAGGTCTGTACCAGAAATAGTATTGGCAAAGCTGCTTTTTGCTTGCGTTCGAATACGCTCAACACCCATTAATAAAATCACTGAGATAGCGACGGTCAAGACCGTTAGCATGGCGGTGGTTTTACGATTGAGTAGGCTTTTCCATGCCAGTTTAATCGTGATACTCATGATTGCCTCGCTTGATTGAGATCGGTGAGGTTTTCACTGCGACTAAACAGTGATTCCAGACTCGGATCGTGACTGACAAACACTAGAGTTGAGTGCGCTTTATTGGCTTGTTCCATGAGTAACTCGATGAATGCTTCTCGGTTATCATGATCAAGCGCAGACGTGGGTTCGTCGGCAATTAAAAACTCGGGCTGACCAATCAAAGCACGTGCCGCAGCGACTCTTTGCTGCTGTCCTATGCTCAGTTCAGTGACTGGCTTAACCCACAAATCTTTTGATAGCCTCAATTGTTCAAGTAGATGCTTGGCTTCGTTTTGAATAGAGCCAGAGACTTTATTGCGACGGTGTTGAGAGAACTCGCAAGGTAGAGTCACATTGTCAATCACTGACAAATATGGAATTAAGTTAAATTGTTGAAATATGTAGCCAATGTGGTCGGCACGAAAACGATCACGGTGACGAGACGATAATTGACTCAGTGATTGTCCGAGTGTTTTTATATCGCCAGATGTGGCCGTATTAATACCGGTTAGAAGACTCAACAATGTGGATTTTCCACTACCACTTGGTCCTTTTAAAAACAGGTGTTCGCCTTGCTCAATGATGAGCTCTGGAATCTCAAGTGTTGGAGGCTGATTTTTTTGCCAGCAAAAGGTGACATTGCTGAGCTCAATTACTTTCGTCATAAAGACCTCATTGACGACGCCCTGCATAAAACATACAGGGCGAGGTGACTCAAACGGAATGCGTTTAAAATTTGATTGTGGTCGATGTTGAATTCAGTTCGCGAGCCGACTGGCCTTTATCTGTAAACAAGTTGACGGATACCTTCTCAGTTGAAGGGAAATGAGTAAACCATTGAGTTTCTATTTCTGAGAGGTCTGTCAGGTTCGAACAAGTAAATTGATATTGCACAGTGAATTCACCGTGTCCATCATGCTGGTCGTGGTCGTGGTCGTG
>NZ_JBFROV010000022.1:29735-59997 GCF_041471725.1 Vibrio sp. 10N.261.51.F12
TCGTGGTCGTGGTCGTGGTCACTATGATCGGCGTGATTATCGTGCCCATGGTCGTCATGTCCATGATCGTCATGCTTGTCGTGTTCATGATCGTCATGTCCGTGATTATCATGGTCACTGTGTTCGTCGTGAGCGCTTAACCCATGCTCAATGTGAGTATCAACAATAGTACAGCCGAGTGAGCTAGGTAGCGTGAAGATATTATCAGCTTTTGCTAGGAGCATTTCTGCGTTTGCGATCTTCTTTTTTTCAGCCTCAGTATTCGCGGTATGCTCAAATCCGACGACATCAGCACCTGGTGCAGTAATTTCAAACAATAAATCTTGACCGTCTTGAGCAATGTTCATTGCTACTTGCCCGTGGACATGAGCATCGTGCTGGCGAAATTCGTCATTTGCCATTGCCGTAGAAGAGACAATCATCGTTGCCAGTAAAGTCATACGTAGTTTCATGGTGAGTCCTTGTTAAAAATCTGAGTAAATATATTTATTGGTGTCGGCCGTATGGTTTACAGCGTAGAAGGTGGAGATCGGGCTGAAACAGAAAGAGGCAACGTGTTATCGATACCATGATTCAACACTATCGTTGAGACTGTGTAGGTGACGATAGGCGATACTTTGAGGTCAACAATAGGAAGGGAATGTGTGCCTTTTGCATAGAGCGCGCAGTGATGATGTTGATGATCGCCATGAAAATCATAGCGATGGTCGATTGAAATAAAGTTGATCGATAGTAAGAGCAGGCTCAATGCGAGCGCATAATACAAATGTGTACTCGATGTTGTGGCTGGAGTATGTGGCACGAATTACGCTCTTCCATGAAAAAGTGAGTGTTATAGTATAACAATCGATAGAATTTGCCAGATGAAACGGTAGGATTGTTTTTATTTTTTGTGAATATAAAAGGGAGACATACTCCCTTTTACCAATGACGCAGGGACTATAAGCTTTGTGTTATTAAACCGAGAACGGATTTAATCTCGTCATCGCTCAGTACGCCTTCTTTTACAAACAGGACTTTACCTGACTTATCTTGCAGAATGATGGCAGAACTTTCTTCTTGTAATTGCCATGCATTGGCAACGAGGCCATGCTCATCGAGTACCATTGAAGACCAAGGGAATTCTTTTTTACTGTCTTCTGCTGAAGACTTAACGAAGGATCCGGTTCCCCAAATCGCATCGTCTTGATTGATAATAGTGGTGGTTTGATAGCTGTCTTCGGGGAATTTAGCGTCGGTAATGGCCGTCATTAACGCTGCATTCATTTTTTTAGAACTACTGCGCCCAGCAATGGCTTGGATGACGCGTACTTTACCGAGCATTTGTTGGCTTTTCCACTCTGTATAATTAATGGTATCACTGTCTAAAATAAGTTCACCGTGCGCTTTGACTGAAACGGAGCGAGCATTGCCACCCACTTGTACATTCGTCGCCATTGCAAGAGTAGGTATAAAGATAAGTGTTAATGACAGGAGAGACTTTAGTTTCATTATTATATTTCCATATTTTTATTAGATTTCGGGCTAACCATAGGCGAGCCTTAGGTTAACTACAACTTATAGAGTTCGATCTGACCAAGATATGTCCTACACTTGATAAAATCACTACAAGCATAACAGTGATTTATAACTTGTTGCAAAGATGTTAATTTTTGTTTTGTCTAATACAAAAGTTCAGGTATACTTCTAGTCAGACGCAAAAGATATTGCGAGACACTTTAAAGGTGTTTGACACTAGATTTACTCAAACGGATATTGAGGTTAGGTTATGCTGCGAAAATTTACGGTTTATCGTCCCAAACAGATAGCAAAATTTGTCAAAACGTTATTCAAAGGGCAATTTTTTATTGCAGGGCTAGGGTTGTTCATGTTTGATAATGGCAAGGTATTGTTGCCTGGCATGGAAGACCGACGCAAATTGGATGCTTTTAAAGAAATTAATGGAGAGATTGCTGCCTTAGCTTTGTAAGTATAAGGCGATCTCATCCCGAGCATTAAAACGCCTCAGACTTGTTCTGAGGCGTTTTTGTTTACTGGGCATCCTTTGGGTTTACGCGCCGTTATTCTGGTGGAAAACAAACGCCAGTGCCGCCTATGCCACAATACCCATTTGGGTTTTTAGCAAGATATTGCTGATGATACACCTCGGCAAAGTAGTAGCCACTCGCTAGGGCTATTTCTGTTTGAATCGGTCTTGAGTCCCCCAGCGCTGTCTGAAATAAACGAACGCTTGTCTCGACAATATCTCGCTGTGCATCATTGTGGTAATAAATAGCGGAACGATATTGAGTCCCCACATCATTACCTTGACGCATGCCTTGTGTCGGATCATGAGTTTCCCAGAACACTTTAAGAAGCTCCGAAAGACGGATTTGTGTTGTGTCAAAAACAATGCGGACGACCTCTGTGTGTCCAGTCATACCGGAACAAACCTCCTCATAGGTCGGATTAGGCGTATACCCTCCCGCGTATCCAACGGAGGTATTGGTGACCCCGGGTAGTTGCCAAAACACTCGCTCTGCTCCCCAAAAACACCCTAAGCCAACAATGATGCTGTCTTCATCATTCGTTAAAGGCGCCTGTAAATCATTATGATAGATATAGTGTGGTTCCATTGTCGCGATGGCGCTTTCCCTACCAGGAAGGGCTTGTTGTTTGGTGATCATGTCTGTTTTTCGCATGAGTTCTTCCTTTTTTGGACTACTATAGTGAGACAACATCGCTAACAGTCGTATGAAAATGATACTTTTCGATCGGTATGGGTTGTTAGATAAAGACTTACAAATTGAACAAGGTTATCATTCAAACTAATAACAAAAATAGCGAATTTCAGTCTCGATAATAAAGCATGATAAAGAGAGTTTTTCCACCGCTAATGTTTATGCTCGCGTCCATGTCAGTGATGGCAAAGGATGAGATTAGCCTAAACATCAATGGATTGAGCGGCCCCTTGCAAGATAATGTGGATGCGTATGTGTCTGCCATTTCACCGAGTGAATATTCAACATCACTGCGTTTTCAGTCACGCCTGACCAAAGACATTGATGTTGCTCTCAGTGCTTTAGGCTATTACCACGCCAAAAGTGATTTCTCAGTGAACGACAAGCAAGATGAGTTGACGGTGACAGTAACGCCGGGCGAACCTATGCGCGTCAAACTGATGGATATTGTTTTGACAGGTGAAGCGAAAGACGATGCCGACTTTTTGCGTCTTATCAGAGTGACACCGCTCAAAGAAGGTCAAGTTCTTAACCATAGTCAATATGACTCATTGAAATCTAGTATTCGTAACCTCGCTTTGCGAAAAGGGTACTTTGATGGTACTTATTCGTTGAGTCGCCTAGAGGTCGTTCCTGAGCTCAATCAAGCTTTTATTCGTTTGCATTTTGATAGTGGGATTCGCTATCAATTTGGGCAGGCAACGATTACAGGAAGTCAGATCGATATTGATAGAGTGCAGTCTTTACAGCCTTATAAAAGTGGAGATTTCTACCAAGTCGGGAAGGTGGGAGAGCATAACCAAAACCTATCAAATACAGAATGGTTCTCTTCGGTTTTCGTTGAACCTGATCTCACTCAGGTGGGTAACGGCCGTGAAATACCGATGAAGGTATCCTTGGCGCCACAAGTAAAAAATCAATTTGAAACCGGTTTAGGCTATTCAACCGATGTTGGCGCTAAGGTTAAGTTCAAATGGAAGAAACCGTGGATTAACCAACGCGGGCATAGCTTCAATACCAGCCTCGATCTTTCTATTCCTGAGCAACAGGTAACAGCAGCTTATAAAATTCCGTTAGACGATGTATTAAAGGATTATTACGTCATCCAATATGGCCTAAAAAATGTCAATCGTAGTGATAAGAAAACCTTGGAATCTAACCTAGCATTTGAGCGCCATTGGGTGCTTGACCGAGGTTGGCATCGTACTGCCTATATCCGTTACCTTGTTGAAGACTACGAACGAAATTTAGAAGGTGATGTTGGGCAGTTTGTTTTGCCGGGTTTGTCCTACTCACGAGTCGTCTCTCGAGGAGGCGTATTGCCGATGAGTGGTAACAAGCAAACCATAATGTTTGAGGTCGGCGACAAACGAGCACTCTCCGAAACCTCGGTATTCAGAATGCGAGGCACCTCTACCTGGATCAGCAGTATTGGTGAAAATCATCGTGGTCTCTTTAAGGTTGACTTGGGTGCCAATATCGCCGATGACCCTTCTAAGCTTTCCCCATCATTGCGTTTTTACGCTGGTGGTGACAACAGCATTAGGGGTTACGATTATGAAAGTATTTCTCCAGTAGATTCTGCCGGTAATAAAACGGGTGGCCAATACTTAGCAACCAGCTCATTAGAATATCAATATCGAATATACAACGATTGGTGGGCGGCCACATTCTTTGATGTTGGTGATGCCTTTGACGATTCGCCTGTTTGGAAGCGAGGGGCGGGTGTTGGAATCCGTTGGGTCTCTCCGGTTGGTCCAATTAAATTTGATTTTGCAAAAGGGTTGGATGACAAACCGCAAGCAGAATGGCGAATTCACTTTAGTTTAGGGCCAGAGTTATGATGTTAAAAGTTTGGCGCGTAACAAAGTGGGTGTCATTGACACTGACAGCGCTACTGGTATTGATCTTGGCGTTGATTGCGTTTGCTCTTTTTACAAACAAAGGGTTAACCACGATTTTATGGGGGGCGAACCAAGCCCTACCAGAATTAAAGGTAGAGTCGGCAGAAGGGGCGTTGTTTCCTAAGTTTACACTGAACAACGTTTCGTTTAAGGATGAGTCGTTGTTTATTGACCTGAAGGCCGATTCATTAACGCTTGCCGTGGATCTAAATTGCCTTAGCGATCCCAGAGTCTGTGTTAACGAGTTATCTGTTCAAGGTCTAGACTTCTCGATGCCTGAGGTTGCTCCTAGCGATATTCCTCCGGAGCCTAGTGAGCCGTTAACGTCCATCTCGACACCCATTCCGTTGGCCATTGGTATGGTGAACTTAAGTGATATCAAACTTAATATTTTGGGCACTAACGTTAGCTGGGATACCTTTACTACCTCATTAGCGATGACGGGTTCAAAGTTATCGATTGGTAAAACACAGCTTACAACACCAGTGGTGTCTTTATCTGCGAGCGATGCCGCGCCGGAGGCGCCTGAACCGACAACTGCGCAAGCGCCTCAAGAAGAACAAACGAAACAAGCAATTCAGCTTCCAGAAGTGCTCATACCCTTGTTAGTCGAGATTACACGTATTGATATTTACGATTTTACTCTTCAACAAGAAGAGCCTGTGATCGTTAATCATTTGGGGTTGCAGGGCTCTGCTGGTAAGCATGATGTGCGTGTCAAAACCCTTGAATTAGATATGCCGCAGATCGACGCATCGCTGTCAGGCAATATTGCTTTAAACAATGATTATCCACTCGACATCGTATTAAACGCTCACCTAAAAGAAACCGATTTGGCTGGACAAAAGTTGGCGCTGACTGCGGATGGTAGCGTAGGAAAGTTGCGTTTAAATAGTGAGTTTTCTGGCATCATTGATGCAGAGTTATCTGGTGATTTACAACCCCTTGAACCGACATTACCTTTTGATTTCACCTTAACCGATGGTAAGGCTTCGTGGCCATTAAATGGGGAAAGCGAGTATAAAGTTGCAATAGATAAGCTACTGGCAAAAGGCTCACTGGATGGCTATGAGGTTAATTTGCAAACACAGGCATCGGGAAAGCAAATACCGGATGTCAGTGTTGACGTACAAGGTCGCGGTGATCTGACACAAATTAGCCTTGAAACCTTAAAGCTGGATACATTGGGCGGCAGCGTTGAGGGGGCCGTGATGGCGAATTGGGAAGCGCCAGTGAACTGGAAAGCGGATGTTGCGCTGTCCCACATTCAACCCGGCTTACAGTGGCCTGAAGCCGAAGGTGATATCAGTGGTCAATTAGTGACGTCTGGTGAATTGACCGATGCTGGTGGCTGGAAAGTTCAAGTTCCTAAATTAGATATAGTCGGCATATTACGAGAGTATCCTTTATTGATTAAAGGCCAGCTTGATGCTTCAGATGTTACAGGAAAAGGACAATTTAAAGTCGATACGAAGGGGTTATCGCTTGCCCATGGCCCTAACCAACTCAGTGCTAAAGGGAATCTCAACAGCGCGTGGAATATGGATGTAGCGATTAACTTTCCTGATATAGCTAAGACTGTACCAGAGTTACAGGGCTTGTTAATGGGGAATATCGGCCTAAAAGGCAAGATGAAAGAGCCTAATATCTCACTTGATCTTCGAGTCGAAAAGGTGAAATGGGAGCAAGAGGCCAGTATTGAGCAGCTGTCACTTTCTGGTGATGCCCAACCGCTACCGATAGAGAAGGCTAAGGCCAATATTCGCCTTCAAGCTTCTGATATTCAATATCAGGATCAGCGTATAGATTCGGTGGATTTAGCCTTACAAGGTACACAGGCGGAACATGAATTAAATTTGGATATGGTTTCAAGCTTATTATCCGCCAAGTTGAAAGTCATTGGGGCCTTAGTCGATAAGCCAAGCCTAATATGGAGTGGAGAGTTGGCAAGCGCTCACTTTGAAACGGAGCAAGGACCACTTGATCTTCAGCAACCTATCCAAGTAAAAGTGGATGTTGAGAAGCAGGTTGCTGATGTGAGTGCACACTGTTGGGCTCAGTCGAGTTCGCGGATATGTTTAGAAAAAGATATTCAAGCAGGAGCCTCTGGAGAGGCGTTGGTGACACTGAAAAACTTCAACTTCGAACAAATCAAAGCTTATGTACCCAAGCGAACGGATCTTGAAGGAACCGTGAATGCCACTGTTTGGGCAAAATGGGCACCTGATGTCTCTCCAGAGCTGAAATTGGATGTAAATATACCCAAAGGACAAGTGACACAAAAGTTAGAGTCGCCGCTTGTATTAGGGTGGGAAAGTATTCAATTAAAAGCCGACTTAGCCAATGATGAACTCAATGCGTCTTGGTTGTTGGATGTAACGGATAATGGCGACCTATCTGGAAAGGTCACCCTGCCGGATGTCTTAGCTGAAGATAAGCAGATTGACGGTGAACTGGACCTCACCACTTTTAATCTCGACTTTTTACAACCGATAGTCGGTGAGTTCAACCAGCTTAAAGCTAATTTGAGTTCTTCAATTAAGATAAAAGGTGATGTCCTTCACCCTCAAGTATACGGTGACTTCAAGATCGCTGATTTGTCGCTTCAAGGTGATATATCACCAATAGAGGTGGAATCGGGTGACGTCGTCCTTAACCTCGATGGGTATGATGGGACTTTAGATGCCAAGATCCAAACCAATGACGGTGAGTTGTTGGTGAACGGCGATGGTAACTGGCGAGACCTTGATAATTGGCGCAGTAAGATTCGTGTGTTTGCAGATGAATTGAATGTTGACGTACCGCCAATGGTCAAAGTCAAAGTCGTGCCTGATATGACTATTGAAGCCACGCCCAAGCTCGCTAAGGTGACGGGGACGATTGCTTTGCCATGGGGCCGAATCACCGTTGAAGAGCTTCCACCAAGTGCGGTTGCTGTATCGGGCGATCAGGTGGTGCTAAATGCTGATATGACACCACAAGAAGACAATGAGCAGGTTCCTTTCAATATTGAAACGGATGTTGCCATCTCCATTGGCAATGACTTTACAGTCTCTGCCTTTGGTCTTAAAGGTGGCTTACAAGGCAAGCTGCATGTGTCCCAAAAAGACAAAGGGCCATTTGTTCAAGGTGAGGTGAACATCGTCAACGGTTCCTACAGCTCATTTGGACAAGACTTATTGATCGACGAAGGTAAGATATTGATGACGGGTCCAGTGGACCAGCCCTACGTAAATATTAAAGCCATTCGAAACCCTGATACGACAGCGGATGATGTCACGGCTGGTGTTAAAGTCACGGGGCTCGCAAGTGAACCTAAAATAGAAATATTCTCCGATCCGGTCATGCAACAAGCCAATGCGTTGTCATATTTGCTTCGTGGCCAAGATATTGATGGTGAGACAGGAGGCAACGCCCTAACCACGACCTTGATTGGTTTAAGCTTAGCAAAAAGCGGAAAAGTGGTGGGTGAAATTGGCCAAGCGTTTGGTGTGAAAGATTTACAGTTGGATACGGCCGGATCTGGGGATGACTCTCAAGTGACGGTGAGTGGCTATGTATTGCCTGGCTTACAGGTTAAATATGGCGTGGGCATCTTTAACTCTTTGGGTGAGTTCACCGTCCGTTATCGTATAATTGAAGACTTTTATGTTGAAGCGATTTCTGGCCTGTATAGCTCTGTGATATTCCTGTATCAATTTGAAGTGGAATAATGCTCGGTGTGGAACGAGTGGCTATTTAGATTCAGTGCTAAAGTTAAGGCATGTTTACATAATTAGCGATGGGCGCTTTCACGGAGTGAACGATGAAAAATTACATTGTGATGGTCATTGGATTTATGATGGCAGGGTGCGTACAACTGCAGCCACCAATAGCCACTGAAAGCCAAGCATGGCAAGATTTTGGTCAGGCTTGGGCGCTGAAAGGTTACGTCATCAAAAGTGACAATGAGCTGAAAGAGGACTCTCCGCCCTTGACCAGTGCGCAGTACAAGGCATACCAAGTGGGTTATCAAGCGGGCAAAGATGAGTACTGCCAACAGGATCCTTTTGTTATGGGATTGAATGGTAGGATTTATTACGGTATCTGCAACGATGTTAATCGTCGTTTTTCAGAAGAATATAACAGAGGAAAGCAGTCTAGAGCTAAGCGATGAAACCCGTGACGACACTCTGGATGATTACCTGAAAACGGTGATTAGCTTAAACGACAATTACTTGAAGCGATAACTGCTCACATCGGTTTACCATCAAAAAAGCGCTCGTCCAGAGCGCTTTTTTGATCAATCTATTTCTCTTGTGCTCGCTCGTAAGAGGTGAGGATTTCATCACGGGCAGCCTGAGCATCAGCCCAACCTTCTACCTTCACCCATTTCCCCACTTCGAGTTCTTTGTATCGTTCAAAAAACTGCGTGATCTGAGCTTTAAGTAACACGGGAATGTCATCGACGTCTTGAATGTGCTCATATTCTTTTGAAATTTTGCTGTGCGGAACCGCGAAAATCTTTGCGTCTTCGCCAGACTCGTCGGTCATCTTCAACACACCAACAGGGCGACAACGAATCACGGCACCAGGGATGAGTGGGTATGGGGTTGGCACTAACACGTCTACTGGATCACCATCGAGTGAGAGCGTGTCATTAACGTAGCCGTAGTTGCATGGATAAAACATGGGTGCAGACATAAAACGGTCGACGAATATGGCGCCAGAATCTTTGTCGACTTCATATTTGATAGGGTCTGCGTTGGCAGGGATCTCAATGACAACATAGATGTCATCAGGTAATGATTTACCTGCAGGTACATGGTTTAAGCTCATTTGGACATTCCTTCTTTATTCTAAATCCCTATAGATACTAAGGATAGGCGTTGTAGTTCCAATGGGTTAAACAAAGTATATACGCTTAAAATACAAACAAAAAGTGCCTCATTGAGAGGCACTTCGAATTTATATTACTCAGAATTAAATGATTATTCTGGGTATTCAGTTAGGAAAGATTCGACTTTCTCTACCATGACCTTAGAGCCTACAAAGAACGGAACGCGCTCGTGTAATTCTGTTGGTTTTATGTCCATGATACGTTGCTTACCATCGGACGCGATGCCGCCAGCTTGCTCCATAATGAACGCCATTGGGTTGCACTCATAAAGCAAACGAAGCTTACCGCTTGGGTGGCTTTGTGTGCTTGGGTACAGATAGATGCCGCCTTTCAAAAGGTTGCGGTGAAAATCTGATACCAATGAACCAATGTAGCGAGAGGTATACGGGCGATTTTCTGAAGGTTCATTTTCTTGGCAGTATTTAATGTACTTCTTTACACCCATCGGGAAGCGAATGTAGTTCCCTTCATTTATTGAATAAATAGAACCATCTTGAGGAATCATCATGTTTTCATGAGAAAGACAGAACGTGCCGATGGATGGATCGTAAGTAAAGCCATTAACGCCCTTACCTGTGGTGTAAACCAGCATGGTTGATGAACCATAAACCACATAACCCGCAGCAACCTGTTTATTACCTGGTTGTAAAAAATCTTCTTGTGTTGGCGGTGTACCAATCGGAGACACACGACGATAAATCGAGAAGATGGTACCAACCGACACGTTAACGTCGATATTTGAAGAACCATCAAGTGGGTCCATCAGTACAACGTATTTTGCATTCTTATTAAGTTCTTTGTTGAATGCTACGGCTTCATCTTCTTCTTCACTGGCTACGCCACACACTTGGTCACGAGCTTCAAGTGCTGCTTTGAACTTGTCATTAGCATAAAGGTCTAGTTTTTGCTGAGCTTCACCTTGAACATTCTCCGTACCGACGGCTCCGGTAATGTCGACCAAGCCCGCTTTGTTGATTTCTCGGTTTACAATCTTAGCGGCAAGTCGAATTGAAGAAATTAGGGATGATAAATCACCACTGGCGTGGGGGAAGTCGTGCTGTTTCTCAACAATAAACTCGCCTAGGGTGCGCATTTCAGACATGGATTTTCCTTTAATCTACTAACTATTATCTTGGGGGAGGAGTGCAGATGGATGATTTGGGGGTATTCATCTACACGCATGAAATATTGTAGGGCTCAGAACTTTTTAATGGTAATGAAGTAACCGTTATAAACGCTCTATTTGTATGATGAATGTCACAAAACGCCGCGTAACTGTTAACTTCCTCGCTTTTATAGCGTGGTTTGGGTATATATAGCGAAAGCGAGAAAGACGCACACGAACAAAAGAGAACTCGACATGCATATTCATATTCTTGGTATTTGTGGCACCTTCATGGGTGGCGCGGCCGTTTTAGCTCAACAATTAGGTCATAGAGTTACCGGTAGTGATGCCAATGTTTATCCACCGATGAGCACGCTCCTGCAATCTCAAGGAATTGAGATTATTGAGGGCTTTGATCCAAGCCAGCTAGACCCAGCACCCGACTTAGTAGTGATTGGCAATGCCATGAGCCGAGGTAATCCTTGCGTTGAATATGTATTGAACAGAAACCTAAAATACACCTCGGGGCCGCAGTGGTTGCAAGAGTTTTTATTGCATGATCGCTGGGTTATTGCCGTCTCGGGAACGCATGGAAAAACCACGACATCCAGCATGTTGAGCTGGATTTTAGAAGACTGTGGTTATCAACCAGGCTTCTTAGTGGGGGGGGTATTAGGGAACTTTGGTCAATCGGCTCGCTTAGGGGAATCGATGTTTTTTGTTGTCGAGGCTGATGAATACGATAGTGCATTCTTTGATAAGCGTTCTAAGTTTGTTCACTATCATCCACGTACGCTCATTATGAACAACCTTGAGTTTGATCATGCTGATATTTTCGATGATCTAGAGGCAATAAAACGTCAATTCCATCATTTAGTTCGAACGGTTCCTGGTAATGGCCGTATTTTAGCGCCCTCTGCCGATAGCGGAATTCAAGATGTCCTTGGGCGTGGCTGCTGGAGTGAGGTGGAGCATACCGGTGAATCGGCGGATTGGCATGCTGTTAAGCAACAAAAAGATGGCTCTCATTTTGACGTATATTTGCACGGCGAAAAAGTGGGTACCGTGCGCTGGGATTTAGTGGGCGACCACAACGTCGACAATGCACTGATGGCCATCGCGGGCGCGAGGCACGTTGGTGTGACCCCTGAACTTGCTTGTGCAGCCTTAGGTCAATTTATTAACACTAAGCGTCGACTTGAGTTTAAGGGGGAAGTGAACCAAATCTCGCTTTATGATGATTTTGCTCACCATCCAACCGCAATAACGCTGACCCTTGATGGTTTGAGAAACAAGGTCGGTGATAAGCGAATTTTAGCCGTGTTAGAGCCTCGCTCTGCCACAATGAAGCGGGGTGTACATAAAGATAAATTGGCCGAATCTCTTAAGGATGCGGATGAAATCTTCTTGCTCCAACCCGACAATATCGATTGGTCCGTCGCTGACATCGCTGCGCAATGTGCTCAACCTTGTGAGGTTAGAGAGAGTGTTGATGAGCTGGTTCAAGCTATCCAATCGAAAGCTCAGGCTGGCGATCAAATATTGGTTATGAGCAATGGCGGTTTTGGTGGCATTCACCCCAAGTTATTGGAGGCATTGGCGTAATGAACCCTAACAGCATCACAGGTGTTAACGGCACTCATGATAAAGCCATCACCCTTGCCTTTACTGGCGCGTCAGGCGCACCTTATGGCATGCGATTACTAGAGTGTCTATTGGGAGCAGGTTACACGGTTCATCTGCTTATCTCCTCGGCCGCTCGTGTCGTATTGGCAACCGAACATGATATCAAGTTACCCAGCGGGCCTGAAGCGGCGCATAAGGTACTGGTGGCTCAACTCAATTGTCAGCCTGAAAAACTGATAGTGTGTGGCAAGGAAGATTGGTTTTCACCTGTAGCGTCTGGGTCTGCCGCGCCTAAGCAAATGATCATTTGTCCTTGTTCTGCGGGGAGCGTAGCGGCGATTGCACATGGCATGTCGGATAATCTCATTGAGCGTGCGGCTGATGTCGTACTCAAAGAGCGTGGGCAACTGTTGTTAGTCGTGCGTGAAACACCGTTTTCGACCCTGCATTTAGAAAATATGCACAAGCTATCGCAAATGGGGGTGACGATCATGCCGGCCGCTCCTGGGTTTTATCATCAGCCTAAAAGCATCGATGACTTGGTCGATTTTATTGTTGCCCGTGTCTTAGATCACATGGGGATTGCGCAAGCGTTAGTTCCTCGCTGGGGATATGATCAGAGGCAATAGAATAGCGTTGGTGAATTTGTGACGTAACAGTTACAATTCAGCGTCGATAATGTTGCCCAGCGCAAGCTGCGGTGAGATCAGTCACCAAGCTGTTGCTGACTGATCGCTGGGCAAGATCACGAGCAATGGCAACGAAACGACCGATATTAAGGTTGTGCTTATGGAACGCAGAATAATAACTAAGGACAGAATCAGTGAATTCCCCCCGCTTATTTAATTTTACTATTTCCAAAGTCGCGATGGCGGCTTCTCTTCTTGGTGCCGCCCAGCTGGCGAATGCATCAACACTAACCGTGTACACGTATGATTCTTTTGCATCAGATTGGGGCCCGGGCCCAGCAATAGAGAAAGCGTTCGAGGCACAATGTGGTTGTGATTTGCAATTTGTTGCCTTGGATGATGGTGTCTCGATACTGAATCGATTACGTTTAGAAGGCGCATCGACGAAAGCCGATGTTGTGTTGGGGCTTGATAACAATTTAATGAGCGAAGCCAAGTCATCCGGTTTACTGTCAGAACACCGAGTTGATACTAGCGCACTGACGCTCCCAAATGGTTGGACAGATAAGACGTTTGTCCCATTTGACTATGGCTACTTTGCGTTTGTTTACAACAAAGAAAAAGTGAAAAATCCGCCAACAAGCCTGAAAGCACTGATTGAGGATCGTGACGATCTCAGCGTGATTTATCAAGATCCAAGAACCTCTACGCCTGGTCAAGGCCTGCTGCTGTGGATCAAATCAGTTTATGGTGATCAAGCAAGTGAGGCATGGCAACAGCTCGCGAAAAAAACAGTGACAGTAACCAAGGGTTGGTCTGAAGCCTATTCCATGTTTTTAGAAGGAGAGGCCGACTTGGTGCTGTCGTATACCACCTCTCCTGCCTATCACGTTATCGCTGAAAAAGATGAACGGTTTGTGGCGGCTAACTTCTCAGAAGGGCACTACACACAAGTAGAGGTAGCGGCTAAGGTCGCAAGTACTAAAAACAGTGAACTAGCGGATGCCTTTATGCAGTTTGTGGTATCGGAAGACTTCCAATCTCAGATACCGACAGGAAACTGGATGTACCCAGTTATCGATAGCGAGTTACCTGCTGGCTTTGATACGCTAACATTGCCGGCCAAAGCGTTGGCTTTTAGCCCAGATGAAGTGGCAGAAAATCGAAAAACGTGGATTCGTGAATGGCAATCTGCGCTTATTAAGTAGCGCCACCATTGACTCAACTCATCATTATTAAGCGGCCCATATTAGGCCGCTTTTTTCGAGGTATTTGTGATACGTACACCTAAAACCGGTATCGTGATTGTCTTCATTATTGCCGCTTATGTATTGGCATCGCTGTGGGCATTATTATCCTATTCGTCGTTGGGCAATTTCAGTGACTTGATGACCGATGCTTATTACCTGCATGTTGCCAAATTCAGCTTCTATCAAGCCTCGCTATCCACGTTATTAAGCGTGGGTTTTGCTTTACCAGTGGCACATGCACTATCACGTCGGCAATTTATAGGTCGAGGATTACTACTTAAGGTTTTTGGTACTACGTTGGTCCTTCCGGTATTGGTGGGGGTGTTTGGTATTATTGCCGTGTACGGCAATCAAGGCGTTCTTGCACAATTTTTGAGTGTGTTTGATGCCAAGCTCCCTTTCTCAATCTACGGTTTGAACGGCATTCTTATTACGCATGTTTTCTTTAATCTGCCTTTTTCAACTCGTTTATTATTAATGACGATTGAAAGTGTACCAACAGAACAGCGGCGCCTTGCTAAGCATCTAGGAATGAGTAGCTGGACATGCTTCAAGTTGGTGGAATGGCCGAGAATAAAACAACACCTTCCCCATATTATCGGGCTGGTATTCATGCTTTGCTTCACCAGTTTTGCCACGGTGATGGCGCTGGGTGGGGGGCCTAAGGCAACGACGATTGAACTCGCGATATATCAGGCAATTAAATTCGACTTTGATCTACAGGTAGGCGCTGTATTAGCTATTTGGCAAATGGCGATATGCTCTTTATTAGTGCTGTTCGTTGGGCGCTTTAGCCGAGTTGTTGAGGGGGGCAGTGCATTTGGTGTTGCCTCTTTGATTCAGCCTTTGGATTCTTGGCGAAAAAGGGTGTGGGATACCTTTTGGATCATGGTAAGCCTTTTACTTGTCGCCCCGCCGTTATTGATGGTGATCATCGCAGGACTCAATCAAAAAATATTCGATGTATTGACAGACGTGGTGTTTTGGCAGTCATTTTTTTCGTCAATTCAGGTTGCCTTTGTATCCGCGACTATTGCGCTCGTTGCGGGTGTGTTGATACTAAGCTCGACGCGAATGTTAAGGCTGAAAGAGCAATTACGCTTGGCGGATAAGATTGAATTGGTGGGGACGGTAATTTTAGTCACACCGGCATTGGTATTGAGTACGGCAACGTTTCTTATGCTTCGCGGGGTCACGGATGTGTTTAGTTTAGCCGTGGTTATTGTTGTCTTGGTGAATGCGTTAATGGCGCTACCTTTTGTGATTAAAACCTTGAATCAACCTATGCTTCAACTCGCCACACAGTACCATTTACTCTGGCAAAGTCTTGGTATTCTTGGTGTTGCCCGGTTTTTCAGTATGGAGTGGCGAGCGCTAAGAGCGCCACTGATGCATGCTTTTTCAATGAGCTTTATTTTATCGCTGGGGGATTTAACCGTGATTGCATTGTTTGGTAGTCAGGACTTTAAAACATTGCCGTTATACCTTTATCAATTATTGGGCAGCTATCAAATGCAAGCCGCGGCCGTGGTGTCGTTAGTACTTTTTACTGTCAGTATCGGCATGTTTTCATTGACCGAGCGATTAGTCGTGAAAGATAAGCAAAGGAGCGCATTGTGAGTATGATGTTGGAGCTGAATCAAACGAAATATCGATATCATCAGGATTGGTTTGAGTTCTCCTTATGTGTCAATAAAGGCGACATTGTGGCTTTGATTGGCCCGAGTGGGGCGGGGAAGTCGACGTTATTGGCGATGGTCTCTGGTTTTTGTGAACCTGAATCAGGGGACATTCTTGCTGCCGGAAAGTCACTGCTACCGTTAGAGCCCCATCAACGCCCATTAGCGATGCTATTCCAGGACCATAACCTTTTTGAGCATCTAACCGTACAAGAAAACATTGCGTTGGGTGTGCGCCCTTCTTTAAAAATGACGCCAGAGGTGGTTCAGAAGGTGACCGAGGCCGCCAGTAAGGTGGGACTACAAGATTACCTACATAGACTACCTGGTGAGCTTTCTGGGGGGCAAAAACAACGCGTGGCGTTGGCGAGGTGCTTTGTTCAGTCTCGGCCTATTTGGTTGTTAGATGAGCCGTTCTCAGCGTTGGATCCATTGTTAAGAAAGGAGATGCTTTCGGTCGTCAAAACACTGGCTCAAGAAAACGAGATTACCGTAATCATGGTTACCCATCATTTAAATGACGCTAAGGCGATTGCTCATCGTTTTGCTTTTCTGTCCAATGGCAAGATTTCTGAGACGGGAGACATCAATGAACTGGATAGTCTGCATGAGAATACGGAACTAGCGGAGTTTGTGCTTGCTGCACATCATTAATGGTGCGCTATCCATTTTTTAGGTGCTCAAGACGAACGTCACAGGAAGAGCTGGCAGTGAGTGATTGTCCCGCTCACTGCCTAAATCCATATTACTCGGCTTGGTCTTGTGCTTGGTCTTCTTCTTTTGCGACTTCTTCCGCTTTCAGTGCTTGGAAAATTTCACGGTAAGCCTTAGCCGGTTTAGATGCTGACTTCTCTTTCTTGGCTTGGCGAGCCAATTGGCGTAAACGATGGCGGTCAAGGTTTGGATACGTCTCCATTGCTTCTGCAATCGCGGTATCGCCTTCTTCGACAATCTTGTCTCTGAGCTCTTCCAGTTTATGGAAAGCTGCGGTCAGTTGAGAGTGCTTGTTACGTAGCTTATCTAGCGCGGCTTGAATTGGCTCTGGGTCGATATTACGCATGACCTTACCAATGTATTGTAACTGGCGACGTCGAGCTTCATTTTTAAAGCGCTGCGCGTCTTTGATCGCATCTCTTAGGTCATCGCTTAGCGGGAATTTTGCCAACGCGGAAGGCTTCAACTCTACAAGCTCTTCGCCTAATTTTTGCAACGCTTCCATGTCGTTTTTCATTTCGGTTCTACTTACCCAAATGATTTCTTCTTCCTCTTCCCAAGGTGCTTTCTGATTTTTGCGAGCCATGTTTTCTGCCTATATCACTATCTCGTTACGAATATTGGCTATTTTAGCAAGAAATCTGGGGAGAAAGCGAAAAGCTTGTTATTCTAGACGAAGATAAATGATAAAAGTTAGATGGATTATGGACGTAAGAGAGCAAGTCGCACAGCAACAAGCGGAGCTAGAAGCCGCAGTAGCTAAAGCTTTGGACATGGCATCTGTAAGTGCAGACGCCGCTGAAGTCGCTATTACAAAAAGTACTGGATTAAGCGTTTCAACACGACTGTGTGAAGTGGAAAACGTCGAATTTAATAGTGATGGCGCATTAGGCATCACGGTATATCGTGGTCAGCGCAAGGGTAGCGCTTCAACCTCCGATTTGAGTGAAAAGGCCATTGCGCAGACTGTCGCTGCCGCTTTGGACATTGCTCAATATACGTCTGAAGACCCATTTGCAGGTCCTGCACCTAAAGAGCTGATGGTCTCGAACATCCCTGACCTTGATCTTTTTCACCCTGATGAGCCAAACCCTGACACCGCTGCGCAACGCGCTATTGCAGCAGAAAAAGCGGCGTTATCTTACAGCGACCGAATCAAACAAAGTGATGGTGCAAGCTATGACAGTCATTACGGCGTAAAGGTGTACGGCAATAGCCATGGGTTGCTTGCAGGCTACGCCTCGAGTCGACACAGTATTAGCTGTAGTGTCATTGGTGAAGGCAAAAATGGCGATATGGAGCGTGATTATAGTTACACGTTAGCTCGCCATGTTGATGATCTTTGGTCGCCAGAGCGAGTTGGCAAAGAAGCGGCACTGAAAACCGTACAAAGGCTCGACCCGCAAAAAATCAAAACTGGCCAATATCCAATCATGTTCGCCAATGATGTGGCAACAGGATTGATGGGGCACCTAGTGATGGCGATCAGTGGGGGTAACCTATACCGGAAATCGTCTTTCCTTCTTGATAAGCTGGGTGAGACTATCTTACCAACATGGTTTCAGGTTGAAGAAAAGCCACACGTATTACGTGGGTTAGCATCGAGCCCATTTGATAGCGAAGGTTTATTCACTCAAGATCTTGAGATTATCAAAGATGGCCAACTCGCGACTTATCTACTGACCAGTTATGCGGCGCGTAAAATGAACATGACCCCTACTGGGCATGCTGGTGGCATTCATAACTGGTACGTGAAAAATACGGGCCAAGATTTTGATGCAATGTTGAAAACACTCGGTACTGGACTGCTTGTAACAGAAGTCATGGGGCAGGGCGTGAATACCGTAACGGGTGATTATTCGCGAGGAGCCGCAGGATTTTGGGTGGAAAATGGTGAAATCCAATTCCCGGTTTCTGAGATCACGATTGCTTCTAATTTAGAAACCATGTTTAAAAACATTGTTGCTGTCGGCAGTGACGTAGAGACGCGTTCGCAAATTCAAACCGGTTCAATCTTGATTGAATCAATGAAGGTAGCTGGCGATTAATCTTCACGACTGAATCGTTGCCGGATAAAACCGATGCTTCTCGTAGGCATCGGTTTTTTATATCTGACATAATATCTGTCCACTTATTGCGGATTTGCTGATTCGTTTTGCTGAGATTAACGGTAGGGCGATATCACGAGTAAATCAATGACAGGGAAGGTGATGGCCATAAAAAATGCCAGTCACGAAGGAACTGGCATTTGAGTAACGATAGGCTGATTGTGAGAGCGTGGCTTTATTCGAAACAAATTTCGATAAAAGCATTACCCCAATCAGAGGTAAACGGCATGATGATTATGGCGCCATCGCATTTGTGTCTGATGGTGTGCCCTTTACCTGAGACAACAACAGGCGTCGCCATATCAAAATCAAACCCTTTCTCAGCAAGGATACGTTTCGCTCCGCCTGTGACCATATTCGTAATCTCGCCGACCATATCCGTCACTTCTTCATTCAAGCCGTGAGGTCGTTCACCGAGCATATTTTGCATAATCTCTAGCGCCAATCCTTCTTCAAAGGTAATGGACATTGAACCTCGAGATTGAGTGCCAACCATGCCGATCAACCCAGACACGTCTCCACGTGCGACTTCATCTTTTTTTATTCTAGGCTTCAATGGTTTTATCTCCATTGATGCCATCGTTTTTAGCACATTGATGAGTGAGGCTAAAAACGGATTTACAAATTCAGCGCGCATAACTTCTTCTATTTATGTGTGATCTTCCAATGACGAACACGTCTGACAGGTACCATGAGATTCTATAACGTGGTTGGAATATTGAAAGCCATATTTATCAACGTTGCTATTCAACAAGGCTATCAGACTATCATCTTGTAATTCAACGACATTACCGCATTTGTCACAAATAAGGAGATGAGAAAAGTGCTTGTGTTCACCAAATGAACAGCACGAGACAAAGCTATTTGTGGATTCTACGCGATGAATAAACCCCTGTTCCAAGAGAAAATCTAGAGCTCGGTATACAGTCGGAGGCTTAGCTTGGGGTTCGCTGGCTTTTAACTGTTCCAGTAACTCATAAGCACTGGATGCTTTTTTATTGTCGCATATGAGTGTAAATACCTGACGTCTCTGTGGGGTTAAACGAACGCCACGAGCGGCACAAATATCTTCGACTTGCTTGATTAACGGTTGATTCACGTGGTCACCTGCCTAAGCGATATCCGTACATCTTATACTATTTCGTTCAATGCCCCTAGCAGTGGGCACCTAAAAAAACACGAAAAAAGCGGTGTTGTTACCTTTTGAAAAATCATCGATGTACAGCTCTAGTAGTAAAAAGAACATCATAGGCCAAATACTATCTGTACAGGGTTTTTAAGACGAAAAGTCGTATTTTTTATGATGTGGTTTGGATTTTATTTATTATTATTCAATTGCTTATGACTTATTATTCTTATGATAGCTTGAGTCGATGAGTAGCAGGAAATCGTGATGCATGATGGGGGGGCAGTAAAAGGACTATAGCAACCCTTCCTTTAAAGGGTTTAACCAGTTGTTGTCTAGCAGCATGATTCGAGCCGGGTTAATAGGTGAGATTTTAACGGTTATGGGTGTTTGACCATCATCGTTCATATACGTACATAAACGAGGCATTCCTTTTCATATTGTCTGCTGATGTATTGAGGTTCTCTAAGAGAGTTGGGATAAAAGCTCTAATTCGAGCTGTAATTGTGTAGTTTTATAAATGGAGTGCGCATTTTGTTACATTTATGAGGTGTAAGCGTTTTCAAAGCATCAGTTTCATGTATATTTTACGTGACCTTTATTAAGCCGAAGGTTATCTAGCCAACTGACGTTGTTAGTGAATAACTTTGTTCACATCAATTTATTGACCAGTTACCGCCTTGGTAACTGGTTTTTTTACATTCTTTATCCTGACACGATCACCTCACCGGCGGCCCAAAGCCGGTCCCTTATATTTCTTTCTTTTCAAGCGCGGTGATGCCTCGCCCTGCAATCAATTCACGATACATTCGTTTCGGTAAGGAACCAGGTAACCCAGATGAACTGGATTAGGATCTTGATATTGCCTTAGAAGATTCGGTGAAAGTAAACACAACGAGGTTGGTTGTAAAACACCGGAGCAAACAAGATAGAACTCAGTCTGAAGAACGAAGAAAAGCTGCGGTCTCCTCTAACCAATGGTTGCACTGCCAGTTTGCCAACGGTGTGTGAATTGACTATGAGTCGGAACAAAATTAGAACGATTAAGTGTTTATTAAGTATTTGGCCTATCGTAGGCCAATTTATATTAAGTCGTTGTAATTATTTGTAAAATATTTTCAAATAAAACGAAGTAGGCGCGCTATGCAAGCTCGAAAGCGCTCCATGTAGCCGAAAACTTAGAGATTTAGGTCACTAAATCGATTGAGGTAATCAAGGGGATGGACGGGCACCTAAACGGCATGTAGAGATTGAAGAACTTGCCAGTTGCGCCGAAACTTCGAGCAACGTTAAAGGTAAAACGGGCGAACTGCTGCGTTGTTAACAGTATGGGTTAGTGATCCATACTGTTAACAACGCAGGTTGAAGTCCCTAGAACCGTGACTGACCAATCTGCCGTTTGGTGAGTGGGTTCGGTTAACTCGGTGAATGATGCTAATTGGGTAGCTGATCGCAAAGGGATTAATCTTGAAGAGCTCACCGCACTGACATCAGCGAAGGTAAGCAGGGCGTATGTTGGTAAACCGATTGCAGAGTATCTGCTAGTTTGTGGCGGGGAGGGGACTGTGCAGAAGGATAGATTCAACAGTGCTTTAGGCAAGCAGTAACATTAACTCACAGCACTTTAGGGTAGCTTGTCAAAATAACAGGGCGATAAATCGCCCTGTATTCCGTTTTAACTAAATAACTGCAGTACAACCAATACGGCATTTATTAAGTCCCAGCATCGACCATTCAAAAAAGATAGGTTTTTTGGTAAACGTACTTCGATAGTAACTTTCATAGAAATCTACTCCATTTTATCTAAAGAGAGGAATTTGAACTTCTCATAAACGAGAGGCTTAAACCCAACGAAAAGGCTGCTAAGTACAGGCCTTAATATCCCTACTTAGTTGCAATTCGAATCACCTCAATCTATTGATTGGAGTTCTCTTTGATATTCTGGAAATCGAAATTAAAATGAACTTATCATGTGGATTATTATTGTCAATCAATGGCTTATTTTTTCGTTGTTTTTGATGTTGGAGTGGTCGAGGTATTTTTTAATGATATAAAAACTGCGTAAATGTAACCTTTATTTCCTTTAGCTATGTCCTGTAAACAACTTTTCTAACGTTGTGAAATAGGAGAAACCATGCAAGCAAAACACAAAATCATGTTGTTCACGTTTGTGGCAGTTCTGATCGCACTCGCGATGGTCAACAATGTGAGCGCATTCAATCCGCTCAATATTCGAATCAGTAACAACGTATGGATGAGCAAAGTCACACCATCGCAAGACAAAGCCTTTGATACTTTTTCCAATCACAAATACGGTTTTCGGGCGGCGGCCAACCTCGTACGAAATTACCAAGTGCTCGCACTTCTTTGACAAAACGTGAAGAGTACGAGAGCTTTGCTCGATAGGCTGATAACGAAAGTCGAAAAGGCTGGCGTTTGCTGTTGCATATGAAGCGAGTTCTAATTAGTGTCAGTAGATTGACTCATATATGGCGGTGTTTAAATGTACAAGCAGGAAGTGAAAAAACTCTATCATTATCAGAGCATGGAACTGAAAGTTTCGGATGATAGTGAAATCAAAAATAGGGGATTGTCAGTCGATAATGGTCTGATTTTGGATCAATACAAATTGAAGCCACTTCTATTGGGGCTGGCGTATTATGCGAAACCTGAACAGTTTAACGACCCATTTGAGGCTGACTTCGACATATCAATAGATGATCTTTGTGTTGAAACCTTGATTCAATTGCTACCGTTTACGCAGCAAGATGAATTACCAACGCCTTTTCACCCTGAGGTACTGGGTAGTTTTCCGGATGAGAGCATTAGATCTGCATTTGCTGTTATTACCCCTGAACTAAAGGATATGGTGCAAACGGTTTTTATAAACTCAATGAGGCAACAAGCGGGTTTATATTGTTTATCAGCGAAGCCAAATGACACAATAATGTGGGCTCATTACGGAGACTGCCACAGAGGTATCGCTTTGGAGTTCGAAAGGGAAGAAGAATCACATTGTGGCAATATGTGCTTTGAGGTTGAGTACTTTGAAAAGCCACCAGTTATTAAATTTGGTGCCTTAGTTAAAGAGATCATTCAAGCCATAGGAGCGGGTAGCTTAAATGAGAAGGGAAAGCTCTTTGAAAATGCAGAATTGAGGAAGTTGGTTTTCAGTAAAACGGAGAACTGGAGATATGAGGAGGAGTGGCGAGTCAGTCATTTTCCCGGACTTCAAGATATGCCAGGGAAGCTAACGGGGATAGTATTTGGTGCTAATGCTGACGAACGCCTGATTGCATATCTAACAAGTTTAGATCAGCTAAAAGGTGTAGAGTTTAAGTTCTTAGTTCCTAAAAATTATCAATTGGAATTGGTTAGCGAACAAGAGTTTAAAATAGCTAGAGTCATAAAAGATATTGATCCGACACCGTCGCTAATAAGCTCTTGTAGATAGTATGCTGAGAAATTATGCTATTTACCGCTTTTGGTGAAGTTTATGCGGAAACAATTGCGTATAAACCTGCAACAAAATATTCAAATTCCGATGACCTGTCACTTGGGCTACTTCTTCAATGGAGTAGCCTTTTTCAAATAACCTACTGGCACCCTCGCGCCTTAAATCGTGGTAGCGCAAGTCCTCGATCCCTAAACTGTTCCTAACGCGCTGAAACCCTGCCGTTACGCTTCTTGAGTTATAAGGGAAATAGGTCTTCGCAAGCTCTTTCCTTTTGAAAGTTCTCGATTCTCTGTGTATTATTGCCTGCTTTTTCTTCACGATGATGGTTGCTTTGTAGCGGAATTCACCGCTTTGTAGCTGCCGTTTTTCAATTGATAGAGAAGCCATTCCGTCGTCCTACTCTTTGAGGGGCACTATAGGACGAATTTGGACGAAATTACATGATATTCAAAGCGGATTTGAATGGTTAAAAACTTAGGTAAAACAATGATGAAGCCAGACAACACAAGCGATTTCCATTCAAGCCGTCTTTCCATAGCACCCATGCTCGATTGGACGGATAGACATTGCCGTTACTTCCATCGTTTGCTTTCTTCGCAAGCCTTGTTGTATACCGAGATGATTACGACGGGGGCAATTATTCACGGTAAGGGTGACTTTTTAGCGTTCAATACTGAAGAGCATCCTGTCGCATTGCAGTTAGGCGGTTCAAACCCAACTGATTTGGCAACGTGCGCGAAGCTTGCTCAAGAGCGTGGTTATGATGAAATCAACCTCAATGTTGGTTGTCCGTCAGATCGTGTTCAAAATGGTCGCTTTGGGGCTTGCCTCATGGGGGAGCCTGAGCTGGTGGCTGAATGTATTGCGGAAATGAAAGCGGTGGTCTCTATTCCTGTGACGGTGAAGACTCGAATCGGGATTGATGATCAGGACTCGTACGAGTTTCTTACGCGTTTTGTGTCTCATGTTTCAGAGCAAGGGGGTTGTGAGGACTTTACCATTCATGCCCGTAAAGCATGGTTAAGTGGCTTGAGTCCAAAAGAGAACCGAGAGATCCCGCCGCTAGATTACCCTCGTGCGTATCAAATTAAGAAAGATTTCCCGCACTTACAGATTGGCGTTAATGGCGGGATAAAAACGTTAGCTGAGTCGTTAGAGCATTTAGAGCACTTAGATGGAGTGATGATTGGGCGCGAAGCTTATCAAAACCCGTATTTACTGGCTGAGGTTGATCAAACCATCTTTGGAATGGACACGCCTGTGAAGAAACGCAGTCAGGTTGTGGAGGCGATGTATCCGTATATTGAGAAGCAACTTGCTAATGGCTCTAATCTTGGGCATATCAGCCGACATATGATTGGTTTATTCCAAGCTTTACCGGGTGGCAGACAATGGCGTCGTTATATTAGTGAAAATGCGCATAAGAAGGGCGCAGGCGTTGAAGTGATTCAAACGGCACTGACTAAAATTCCAAAAGAACTCGACGTTTAAATTTACCAAGTTCGTGGTTAAAAATACCAACTCCAGTTGATTTACCGATCAGCTGGAGTTTTTTATTTTATAAGTGCAATACTATCAATGGCTTGAAAAGTTGGAACGGTTCATGCTTTATCATAAATATTACGGTGTTAGGTCTTACACCACTATTATTTTTTCAGTGCCTAAGGAGGCGATATGTTTGAACTGATTTTCATCATGGTCTTTATCGGAGTGTTAGTCATGACGGGGGTAACGTTTGTCACCGTTTCATTGGCAATCGTTGCGTCATTCACTGTGCTATTTATGCTAGGAATGGTGGGTGTCCTTTTCCAACTTCTGCCGTGGATTGTCGCGTTTGTTATCGCCTTATGGGTATACAACCGCTTTATTGCACGCTCTAGTTAACATATTGGTAACAACGAATCCGACGAAAATGATCCAGCTTGCTATAGTTAATGAAGGAGCTGACGCCAACAGGCTCCGCTATAGAATTTTGGAGGAAGCATGACCATAACGGAATTGAAGTACCTTTATCATCAAGACTTACTTTCTGAAGCGATTATTGAACCATCTGAATCGGAAGGGGGCTGGGTAGTTGAATTTCGCCACAAGCAAGGCGGATTCCTTATGCTGACAGACATTCACGGTGCCGAGTGTCAGTATATTGATCTTGATAAAGCCTCTAAATCTGCGCTGGCGGTTGGCTTTTCTCAGGTGCGTATTGAAGCGAAATAATCCCCCCTCAAAATATTCCTTTCTTCCAAAAAGTTATAAAACATACATATCTATTCTTTCTTGTTATTAAAATGGTTGGTTAATCTATCGTCACGCAATGTTTAGGGATGTCGTGACTATGTCATCAAATGGAAATACACAACAAGAACTTCCGGGCTTAGCTGCTCCAATCAATGATCAGCAGCTATCGCAATTACAACAAGCATCAACTTCTTTATCGTCCAACCAATTGGCGTGGGTGAGTGGTTATTTTTGGGGATTGAGTCAAGCACAAAACCCAACACCGTTAACACCTGTAGCGAGCGCGGTCACCACCGCCGTAGCCTCCCAGCCTGCTGGCAAGCTTACCATCATTTACGCGTCTCAAACCGGGAATGCGAAAGGCGTAGCTGAGGCTCTTGAGCAAGAAGCGTCAGCGCATGGAATCACAGCACAGCTATTTGATGCCAGTGACTACAAAGGTAAAAACCTCGCTAAAGAGACGCATGTGATTTTTGTGGCGTCAACAAATGGTGAAGGTGAAGCACCCGATAATGCGATTGAGTTGCATGAGTTTTTGCAGTCGAAGAAAGCACCTAAGCTTCCTAACCTGAAGTTTGCCGTGATTGGTTTAGGCGATTCAAGTTACGAGTTCTTTTGTCAAACGGGTAAAGACTTTGATGCCTTTTTAACTAAGCAGGGCGCGACGCCATTTGTTGAAAGGTTAGATTGTGATGTTGATTACGATGTCGTAGCGGCAGAGTGGCGACTTAAGGCACTTGAAGTCATTAAAGACGATTTATCTTCGCAAGCAGCGGATGTGGTTACGTTACCTGTTGCCACCGCTGGTGCAACCACGACATACACAAAACAGAACCCATACACGGCAACGCTGCTAACCAGCCAAAAAATCACAGGCCGTGACTCTGGCAAAGATGTTCGACACATCGAAATTGATCTCGAGAATTCAGGCCTGACGTATCAAGCCGGCGATGCATTGGGGGTTTGGTTTGAAAACAACAGTGAGCTGGTGGATGCGATTCTCGCTCAAGCGCAACTTTCTGGGATTGAAAGTGTGGATGTCGATGGTGAGAGCATCTCGATACGTTCGGCACTGATTAAGCACTACGAGATCACGGCGTCAAACCCTCAGTTTGTCACCAAGTACGCCGAGATATCGGGCAGCAAAAAATTACTTAAGTTGGTCGAGAATAAGGACCAACTGCGTGAGTACTCAGGCGAAACTCAAGTCGTCGACGTGCTTCGAGAGAAGAAAACCAAGCTTGATGCTTTGCAACTCATCTCACTATTACGCCGCTTAACGCCACGTTTATATTCTATCGCTTCCAGTCAGTCAGAAGTTGAAGAAGAGGTGCATCTAACGGTAGCGCTTGTTGAATACAACAAGGGAGATGAAAAGCGACATGGTGGTGCATCGTACCATTTAGCAAAAGGCCTTGAAGAGGGCGACGAAGTGAAAGTCTTCGTTGAACATAACAAGCAATTCAAATTACCCGATGATAATGACACACCGATTATCATGGTTGGCCCTGGCACGGGCATTGCGCCATTTAGAAGCTTTATTCAAGAGCGAGAAAATCGTGATGCAAAAGGTAAGAACTGGTTGTTCTTTGGTGATCGAACGTTTACTCAAGATTTCCTATATCAAGTTGAATGGCAGAAATACCTTAAGTCAGGTGTACTGAATCGTCTAGATGTGGCGTTTAGCCGTGACCAACATGAGAAGGTCTATGTTCAGCACCGTCTACTCCAGCAAGGTGAGCAAATTTGGCAATGGCTACAAGAAGGTGCTCATCTTTATGTTTGTGGGGATGCGACGCACATGGCAAAAGATGTGAATACTGCGCTGATTGAGATTGTAAAACAGTATGGCGGTAAAGATCTTGAGCAGGCTGAGGCATACGTAAGCGAACTAAGAAAAGCAAAACGTTATCAAAAGGATGTGTACTAATGAGCAAACAAGAAGTATTAGGCCAAGTATTGGGCCCATTAGCTGATAACGAGCGCTTGAAGCGAGAGAGTAATCATCTACGCGGTACGATTGAGGCTGACTTATCCGACCAAATTACTGGTGGCTTTACCGCAGATAACTTCCAACTTATTCGTTTCCACGGAATGTATCAGCAAGATGACCGTGATATCCGTAATGAAAGAACGAAACAAAAGCTAGAGCCGCTCCATAATGTGATGCTTAGAGCTCGCATGCCGGGTGGTATTATTTCGCCAAAGCAGTGGCTAGCCATTGATGAGTTTGCAACTGATCATAGTTTGTATGGCAGTATTCGTCTTACTACCCGTCAAACCTTCCAGTTTCATGGCGTGCTCAAGCCTAATATTAAGCTAATGCACCAGACACTCAATAAGATCGGTATTGATTCTATTGCTACGGCAGGGGATGTGAACCGCAACGTGTTATGTACCACGAACCCTGTTGAATCAGAACTTCATCAAGAAGCTTATGAATGGGCAAAGAAGATCAGTGAGCATCTACTACCGAAGACGCGAGCGTATGCCGAAATTTGGCTAGACGGGGAGAAAGTAGAAACAACAGATGAAGAACCGATTTTAGGCAGTAATTATCTACCGAGAAAATTTAAGACAACCGTCGTTATTCCGCCACAAAATGATGTGGATGTTCACGCGAATGATCTTAACTTCATCGCGATAGCGGAAAACGGTAAGTTGGTTGGGTTTAATGTCCTTGTGGGTGGCGGTTTGGCCATGACGCATGGTGATACGTCTACTTATCCAAGACGAGCCGATGATTTTGGCTTTGTGCCACTCGCACATACCTTAGAGGTTGCGGCGGCGGTGGTGACAACCCAGCGTGATTGGGGTAACCGTTCTAACCGTAAAAATGCAAAAACCAAGTATACGTTAGACCGTGTTGGTATCGATGTCTTCAAGGCTGAAGTAGAGAAGCGCGCTGGCGTGAAGTTCTCCGCAAGTCAGCCATATGAGTTTACTGAGCGTGGGGACCGTATCGGCTGGGTTGACGGCATTGACGGTAAACACCATTTGGCACTGTTTATAGAGAATGGTCGATTACTTGATTATCCAGGTAGGCCCTTAAAAACGGGCGTAGCTGAGATTGCTAAGATTCATAAAGGCGACTTCCGAATGACGGCCAATCAAAACTTGATTGTCGCAGGGGTAAGCAAAGCTCAAAAAGCGAAGATTGAAAAGATAGCTCGCGCTCATGGCTTGATGGATGACTCAGTGAGTGAGCAGCGCAAAGATTCGATGGCGTGTGTTGCCTTTCCAACCTGTCCCCTTGCCATGGCAGAAGCCGAACGCTTTCTTCCATCTTTCGTGACTGATGTGGAAAACGTACTTGAGAAGCATCAGATTCCAAAAGAAGAAAGCATCATCTTACGTATTACGGGCTGCCCAAATGGCTGTGGTCGAGCGATGTTGGCTGAGGTTGGTTTAGTTGGTAAAGCACCGGGTCGGTATAATGTCCACCTTGGGGGGAATAAAGCCGGTACTCGTGTCCCGAAAATGTATAAAGAGAACATAACGGAAAAACAAATCTTAGAAGAGCTTGATGAGCTGGTGGGGCTATGGGCTAAAAACCGCCTTAATAAAGAAGCATTCGGCGATTTTGTTATTCGTACGGGAGTAATAGAGGAAGTTAAAGTATCAAAGAGGGATTTCTATGCTTAAGTTCCAAGAAAGCCAGAAGCTTGAAACGTTGCTCTCTTTAACTAAGACGGAACAAATTCTCAAGTTAGCTGAATTGAATGGGCAGCTAGAGTTACTTAATGCGGAGCAAAGAATTGCTTGGGCTATTGATAACTTGCCTGGTCAGCACGTATTGAGCTCGAGTTTTGGCGTTCAGGCGGCAGTGATGCTGCATTTGGTGAGTAATGTGCAAAAAAACATTCCCATCATATTAACTGACACCGGTTATTTGTTTCCTGAAACGTATCAGTTTATAGATGCTTTAACGCAGCAGCTCGATCTTAACCTACATATCTATAGCGCTAAACTAAGTCCTAATTGGCAAGAAGTCAGATATGGAAAGTTGTGGGAGCAAGGTATAGAGGGAATTAAGAAATATAATCATCTTAATAAAGTCGAACCAATGAAGCGCGCTCTTGCAGACCTGAATGTTAAAACATGGTTTTCAGGGTTAAGACGAGAACAAGCAGAGAGCCGCTCGAATTTACCTGTGCTTGCGATTCAAAATGGACGATTTAAGTTTCTGCCGATTATTGATTGGTCCAACAGCCAAATTGAAGAGTACCTGCAATTACACGGTCTACGTTATCACCCGCTGAAAGATGAAGGTTATCTATCTATTGGAGATACCCACTCAACAAAAAGATGGGAACCGGGTATGAAAGAAGAAGAAACAAGGTTTAATGGGCTAAAGCGTGAATGTGGCCTCCATGAAGAAGATAACGAGCAAGATGGCTCAGGAATTTAAACAAGAGTTAGATTAAAAAATCCAAAAAAGGGGGCGAAAGCTTCCTTTTTTTAATAAGTCTGTGGATAACCTGTATGTGGTATGAGGGTAAAGTGGGATAAATAAGGCTTTGAAGTTAAAGTTAATTAAAAAGGCTTATTTTTGCAATTTATTCAAAAAAACGCTTGCCAATGTGAAGCTGATCTCTATAATGCGTCCTCACTGACACGGCAGAGCCCACAAGGGTTCAAGGCAATAATCAGTAAGGCTTCTAGCCAAAAGATAGTTTAAGATTTGTTTTTGAAAGAATTGAAAAATAAATCAAAAAAGTGTTTGACACTAACAATTATCTCGCTAGAATAGCCGCCTCTTCAAAGGGAAAGCCCAGCGCTAACCAAGAAGAGATGCTCTTTAACAACTTAAACCTATATCAATCTGTG
>NZ_JBFROV010000023.1:0-60439 GCF_041471725.1 Vibrio sp. 10N.261.51.F12
CTTCGTAATCTTGCCCTGAAGGGAAGCAGATTACAACGAAGAATGGCTCGTTATGGTGGCACCCGATCATGGATTTAATCGCCAGAAAGATAATGGTTCTGTTGACTGTGCGCATGGTTCACAAGATATCGATGCAAAAAAAATCTGGATTGCTTCTAACCAAAGTGAGCAATTGAATAAACAGTTTACCCGCCCATTGCAACAAGTCGGCGACCGAGATAAAGACGGTATCTACCGTTACCCAGCACAAACCGATGTCGCGCCAACCTTAATGACCTGGCACAATATCACTATGTTGCCGGAGTGGGAGGTTGAAGGTACACCACTTATCGGAAACATCGGGGTTAGAGGGCTGTTTACCGAATATGAGCAAGACTCGAATACCGTAAAAATCCTGTTTACCCCATCCAATAATCTTCCTGTTCAAATATTGGTGAAGGGCGAAGAAATCGCACTACTCGATGATCTTACGGCCGATGAGCTGTATACCTTTGAATACACACCGAGTCATCTTGAACCTGGTAACCATCAAATTGCCTACACCTTAGTTAATAACGCCATTCCTAAAACGACCACCACCAGCATCACTATTATCGACGACTCAGATTTTGATGAACTTCCATTTTCATCAATTGAAGCTCTGTATAGCTTCAACGGTGAACTCACGGAAAATAGCATCACTGGCGGGCATAATTTAGAGAAAACGGGCGATCCAAGCCTATCAAGTGTGACAGGAAAATTTGACACGGCACTTTATCATATTCGCAATTTCAACAATGACTTACTGTTTGATGATTCGATAACAAACACGGATAAGTTTACGATTTCTTTGTGGTTTGCTGGCGATGGAACATCCTATGACCCTGCTATCTTAACCAATAAAAAATGGTCGTCTTCTGCCGACGGCATGATTTTAGCGCAGCTCAATGATAGCTTGAAACTACAAGTTGGAATGGACGGCGAAGGAAGTTGTTGTTTTGTGCAACTCCCCTATGTTCCTACCACAAGCACCGACAACATCCAATGGAACTTACTGGTGCTGAGTGTCGATAAAACCGCGCCATGGACGAATGGTGATGGGTTCGGCGTTATGACAATGGGGGTTTATGGCACAGATGAAAAACTGCAGTACGGAAGTGTCGACTTAACAGGCGACAGAAACAACACCATTCACACTGGCCTACAGTGGTTAATCAATAATGACCATGCACAGTCGCACAATAATGGGCATGCTGCACTTATCGACGAACTGGTCATATGGACCGACACCACGTTCTCTCCTGGTGACGTCGTCGCTCTAGGGTCATCTGAGCTATCCGTCATAGAGAAAATTAAAACACCTAGCTCCCTTGCTTTACCCCAATCTCATCGACTGTCTGATATCGACTACCTAGGTGAAAACCCGAACCTGTCAGAAGCAGACAAGCTGACTGAAGCATTTTGGCAACGCCGCCGTCAAATGGAAGAATTACGCGCTGTACTAAGCCTATAAGATAACATCTCGCACCGCACTCTGCAGTTGGAGTGCGGTGCGTTATTGGTGCACTTTATACCGAACCAAGTAAAGAACTAGAACCATTTCACAAGCTCAGCAGATAATTGATTTACTCAACAAAAATCATCCGTTATGTTGGTAAAACTATGACGTTGTAATGGATGTGAAAGACATGGAAAAAATCACCGCATTATCTCGAATTCTGTTTGCGATCGCCTTGGTTGCACTCGCAGCTTCGATATACACATTTACCCAAGAAGCGAGACAACTTCGCACTGAGCTACCCGCTCTTCTTGCCCAAGTCGATACCACCGCCCAACGTATCACCCCTGTCGTGGAACAAATCAATCAACTTCAAGCCATTGTGCCGTCAATTTTGGCACAAAGCGCCGAATACCAGCGGTTAATTCCTGAAGTATTAACCCGTGTTGATGACATTAATCAGCAACTACCCATCATTATTAAAGAAGTTGAACAAGTCCGTGGTGCAATTCCACCAATTTTGGCACAAAGCCAGTCATGGAATGAATCGTTGCCGAGTATCCTAAAACAAGTGGACAAAACGAACACAACCGTTCGTCAAACAAATCAACAAATCGGTAAAGTAAACCAACAAATCCCAGATATTTTAGGTGAAAGTGCCGCGCTCAGAAAAGAAGTACCCGTGATCATCACTCAAGCTGAAGAATTAGTTTCTCAAGCTGAGCAAGCCGGGCGAGATGCCAGTAAAGGGGCGGTATCTGGTGTTATTGGCGGCATACTTAACTCTCCTTTCCAGTTAGTCGATAGAATTACCGATGTTTCTTCTGAAACCTTAGGGCTTAAACAAGACCAAAGCTATACCGATGAGGACCGCGAAAAACACAAAGTCGCGCTCACACAACTGATGAAAGCCCCAAAAAAAGGACGAACGACAACCTGGTCTAACTCACGATCGGGTAATAATGGTGAAGTGACGATTCAGTCCGTCACACAAAATAACAATACGTCTTGTTATAGCGTGTTAAGCCGCCTTAATATCGCAAGCGGACCAGACAAAGGGACGCACAATGTGGTCACTGAAAAATGCCTTGAGAATTAGACCTAAATGACAGAAGGAATGTAGGCGATGACGGTCTATTATGTGCTAGATAAACACGTCGATGAGGCGTTAGATAAGCAGCTTATCACGTTGCTAGGGACCTGTTTCACTAAGCCCAGTGATGTACGGTTTAAAACACAACGTTATTTCAACGAAATGCCCACCCACCGCTGGTACATCAAAGATGAGGAGGGTAACCGTGTTGTTGCCCATCTCGCCGTTCACGAAAAGAGTGTCTTCGTAAACCAAGAAGCGATTGCTATTTCTGGTGTAGCAGAAGTATGTGTGCATCCTGATTATCGATCACGTGGTTATGTCAAAACCATGCTTGACCATTCCCATCAGGCTATGCAGAAAAAAGGGATGCAATATTCCGTGCTTTTTGGCCGCGATGAGGTGTATTCATCAGGTGGCTATACCCGTGTTACCAATTTATTTCTAATGGATAAATCAAGGTTAACTCCAGGAACCAGCCTATCAGCAATGGTTCGTTCTTTGCGCCCTGATGCACGCCAGTGGCCAATTCAACGCGTTGAATTAACTGGATTAACTTTCTAGCACGGCTGATATTGTGTTGTGCGGCTAAAATGCACCGCGGAGGACGTCGCACTTTAACCAATTCATGGGGTATTAATCAACCGTGGCGGCACTCATCAGCGGTGACGACCCTATAGGCCGACAAAAAAGCTAATGACAAGTGCGTTGATTAAATCGACAAAAAAACCACAGACAAGCGGCACGACAATGAACGCTTGAGGACTCGCGCCATAACGGTTAGTGACGGCGGTCATATTGACGATCGCAGTGGCCGTTGAGCCAAGCGTAATGCCTCCAAAGCCGGAGCTCACCACAACAGAATCGTAATTTCTCCCCATAGCGTAATAGACAACCAACACAGTAAACAGCAGAGAAATTAAGATTTGAATTGTCATGATGACAGAAATATAACCGAATAAGCCGTCTAAGTCCCAAATACGCAAACCCATAAGCGCCATCGTCAAAAACATGCCCAAACAAATATCAGAAATCATCGCTAACCCTTTACGACCTTGCGCGATTTTCTCTTGCGTCCTGCGTTTTTTAAACAAAGCTCGACCAATGTTTCCAACTAATATACCGGAGATCAAACAGCTGACAAACATCGGTAACTTCAGTCCCAAAGCGTCGATGACTTCACTCAAGCTGTAACCTAACATTAAGGTTACGTTGAGTATCAACCACGCCCACAGCACCCCATAATGACTCAACTCACTTCGTGTTTCGTGTTCTTGGAAAGCACCAACGGTGACATCTTGTTCATTAGAGGGCTTAATTTTGTGTTTACTGAGCAAGTAGTTTGCAATCGGTCCACCGATGACACACGCTGCGATTAGACCCACCGTATTAGAGGCTACGCCAAGCTCCAGTGCATTAGTGATACCAAACTCTTCGACAAAGGTTGGCGCCCACGCAAGTGTGGTCCCTACACCACCAATAAGACTGACCGAGCCCGATAATAATCCCGCTTTTGCATCCAAACCAAAGCCAGAAGCAACCGCCATTCCGACCACGTTTTGCAACACAATAAAACTGGCGGCAAGCGCGAGCAGAATGAACAACGGACGCCCACCATTCATCAAGGTTTTGAAGTCGGCTTGAAGCCCAATGCCAGCAAAAAAATACAGCAGTAAAAAATCTCTCACGTCGAGGCTAAACGTAATTTGAATGTCAAAAAGATAGTAAAGCGCTGCAACACTCGCGGCACAAACAAAGCCACCAATAACAGGTTCGGGTAACGAGTACTTTCTCAATATTTCAGAGCGTTCAATCAAGCCCTTACCAACAAACAACAAAGAGATCGCGATGGTAAAAGAAAGTAGGGGAGGAACGAGAGTTTCTGTCATATTACAAAAAATTCCTGATATAAGTTATGAACATAAAATGTGAGCAGTTGTTAAGTTCGTCAACATTAGTGTAGAAGCAAACCGCAAACTATCCATAAGATGAACGCCTGTCTTGGTCATTTTGCGCCAATCGTACTTTTTCTTTCAAATACTTTTCTTTTTTAACAGCGGGCAACAAAACAAGCATCACATTGCCAATACGACGCTTGAGTGTATTGGCAATGCGATAAACTGAGGGATAGGAGGACCATTTGGTAGAAGAAAAGGGACTTTGGAGTAGTGAACTCATAGGTGTGTAACTATGATGAAAAGCTCGATAACGAGATCAATATTTTTTCCAACTCCCTACAAAGCCATTACCCATGTTTGAAGATACTACGGAGTGCCCGGCACATTTCTCATCATTGAGGCGATAATGTCTTCCATTTCATCGCGCTGACTTGGGTCACCTATCCGTTGCTCAGTGGGTCCTTGTGCCAGTACACGCCAGCGAGGAAAATCACCGATAGGAGCAAACGCGGCGATATAAACACTGCCTTTTTCTCCCTTTTCACCTGGCTTGGCATCGACTTGAATACCCGTTGAAATTTGAGTACTTTCGAACACCTCGTCATCGGTCATTTTTGACTCTGTGGCAATACCAAACTCCATCCACATCTGAGGAGATTGTGAGGCCAATACTCTTACAAAGCCTTTTTTAGACAGCTCGTTATCGATAAGTTCTTGGATTACCGCGATGTACTCTCGAGCATCCACTTTAGAAGGGACATGCGCAACGGCAGCATCCGCTTTCCAAGAATAAGTATTAGGTTTGCTTGCTGGTAGAAACGAAAAATCACCCGTTGTCGCTATACCGTACGAGAAATTAGCCTGAGGTGGGGTGACCGTCGTACAACCCATTAGCAATAGACTAGTAATAGCGCTTAGTAGTAATGTTGACTTCATGCTGGTGCTCTTTATTTACCCAAATACACTCTTAATATTAATTCACGTTTCCAGAAGTGCCTAGTAAAAACAATGACTTTGCGAACCAACGTCGACTTATCGTTTGGTAGGCAGTGGTTTAATGAGCAGTAGGTTTAATGGGCATTAGGTTGATAGGCAGCGGGCCCATTAGCATATCGATTGACTCCGTCATGCTAATGCTAATGCTAATGCTAATGGCGTCTGATTACTGGTATACCGAGCGATAGGCAATGCCTTCTAATCGTTTACGGAGTGTTTGGGCATACCCTTGTTCACTCTCAAAGCGATTAAGCACAGCCGACAGATCAGCGCCTTCCCCATACATAGCTCTATTCAGCGATGCATTTAGCTTTAGTTGAAAGGTATCAATACTACCGCCAAAGTAGAGCCCTGTATTCTCAGAAACCATCATGGCAGAAATACCACTCGTGCCGCCAATCACTTTACCACTTATGCCAGAACCAACCGTTAAATCCGCCGTACCTCCGACTTTGATGGGACTGGCGACCAGATCATCAATAACGTCGTCTGATAAAATAACACCAATGCCGCCAATTTTTTGAGCGCCAACCAATAAGCCAAACATCGCACTATTAAACTCAACGAAAATTGGTTCACTCCATTGTTGACCATGCCGGGTCATGAGTATCCCCTCTCCCCATTGAGCGCCCAGTAAGAAACCAACCTGACCACCAGCAGGAAAAATAAGGATCGCTTTTGCTACACCCGTTAATCGCTTTACAGAATCCCAATGTTCAGTAGAGTCAAATTTATCGATTTTTTCTGCCGCATTTTCAATCATGCGAATAGCATCGTTCTTATCCGTTTTCAGCGTCATAGCAGAGGCCGAACTGGTTGTGTTTAAAGGCTCTGTGTGAGTAACAGCCGGTGTTTCTGCGAGTACGACAGAAGAGAAAAGCACAGACAATAAAAGCCAAGTAGCTTGAATGAAAGAGGTAGGAAATAGTCGCATTGATACACTCCATAAAGTTTGAGGTGTATCTTATCAAGAAAAGATGGCGCACGGGGCACCATCTATTGATGAATTAGATAGTTGGTTTTTTCATTACCAGGTGTCGAGCCTGATCACTGGGTTGGCTAATGATTAACGTCAATTGCCATACCGTGATAACCAGAGACAAGTAAAGAGGGCTACTTACGCGCAACTGCCATCAACACAGGACGCACGCCTTTACCAGTATCAATTTCAAAAGGAACGGAAACGGTGACACTTTCAAAACCAGCATTTAACAAGACAGTTTCTGCACGATGCGTCGTCATACCGTAGGCCGCATCATCACTCTCCACAGCCCAGTCCCATTGAATAAACAAGCCGTATTCATCAAGTAATGTATAGATAATATTTGCCGTTTCCTGCAGGTTATCTATGAATCCGCACACGGAAGACGCCACGACAAGATCAAACTGGTTTCTAAATGCGGGATGTTGCGCCACTAAACCACGAGTCAACAGATCAACGACGGGCTCTACGTTATTCAGTGCTTTTTTATCCAGCTCTTCAATCATAGATTCAGAGCCATCAAGCGCAATGATTTGCTTGGCGTGAGGCGACATTAACTGGCTCAATAGCCCTGTACCACAGCCAAAATCCAGCACCGTTTTACGGGTCAGTGAGGTAATGTCCGTCAGTTGTTCAAAACAAGATTGAGCAAAAATGGCCGTCGCTTCATCATGCTCCCATGTCGCTGCGTACTCATCCCAATCGTTTGACATAGTTCACTCCATAATTCATCAGTAACGCTTATAGAATAAGCACTGATTTTAATTCCTTAATAACTGGCCCTAGATTAAACCAGAATGCCCGTCAATTCCTAGTGTTATCTTCGTAATCTTTGTTGTGCGTGCTATGATTTTAACCTACCTTTGTTGCCATAATTTTATCATTGGATGACTATGAATTTTACTCAAATTGAAGCGTTTTGTGCGGTTGCAGAAACCGGCTCGGTTTCTGCTGCTGCCCGCCAAATTGACTGTAATCGCACCAAGCTAAGCATGGCCATCAAAGCATTAGAAAAAGATTTGGGCACCGAGTTATTTGTTCGCACCGGTAACAATGTCGCGTTGTCTGAAACAGGTAAGGCTATTTATAAAGACTGCGAAAACTTACTGATCACATCGGCTCGAATTCGTAAAACCTGCAGTCAGGTTTCAGGTGAGTTTGCTACTGAAGTGTGGATCGCCCATGACGACTCACTTCCAGACACGCTGTGGCAAGATATCACTGTTCAAGTCAATCAGAATTTTCCAGCCATTTCGTTTAATGTTGTGTTGGCGTCGTCCGGTGATCTATCGGCACTTGTCGAGAAGGGGCAAGTCGACTTTGCTTTTGGTGTGGATTATGAACGTATTGATGATCCGAGAATTGTTTACCAACCCTTAGGTAAGATTCGCATGATGTCCGTTTGTCGTTCCGACCACAAACTGTCCAAGCTTCCAAGAGTCTCTGACGAGGTACTTCGTAATTCTATGCAAGTATCGCTGGCCTACCTAAATGAAAAAGCAAACCCTGAATTGCTACCCTTTTCTCTGAAATACATCGGCTTTTCGAGCTTTGAATATATGCTCAGAACCATTATTTCCGAGGGAGCGTGGGGGGTGTTACCCGAGCCTCTTATTCGTCAGTATCTTAGAGAACAAGAGCTCTCTGTTATTAAACATACTTACGGACTCACACAAGAAGATTTTTGTATGTTTACCGCCGCAGGGATGTCGGAACACCCCGCGATGATTTGGACCGCAGACCAAATCAGTGACTATTTGTTCGCGTTCTAACCGTTTTTCATCGTCATACTCTCCATTAAATAGCATAGAAAATGCGGTGTGGCGCGCCCTCTCACCTCACTCTATTCCGATCTAGTTATCCCGAGATCAGCCTCAGCGCCAGAATGAATAATTCAGTTCATTAGTGCCCCTGCCCATATCTAATACATTTAATACATTTAATACATTTAATACATTTAATACATTTAATACATTTAATACCATTGCCGTACCCATCAGTGAGTGTCAATATTAATGACACCTGAAATTACAATCTATCCCATTGATTTAAAACAAAATAAAATTAAAACCGTTTAACCACCACTCCTTAATGTTTAACTATTGTTTGAAATGACATCACATAGAGCAAACAATGGACTTAGAAACTAAATAAGGTAAATGGTATGCGCCCGAACAACGGAAATAACGAAACTCGAACTTTGACAGTCTCAGCCCTTATTGCAACAGTATTTGCAGGTGGCGGACTAGCAGTAGGGATCGTTATGGGCTCTCTTGTCATTGCCTTTGATGGTGTCTATTCGTTAGTCAGCTTGCTGTTAACATTATTGTCACTGGCAGCAGCAAACCAATTAAAAAACAGCAACAGTGTGCTGTCATTGGTAGGTCGCAATCGTGTTGAAGCCATCGTTATCGCTATCAAGGCATCCGTAATCCTGCTTATTGTCTCGGTGTCCTTATACTCAGCGGTCTCTTCTCTGTTTTCGGGCGGCCGTCCTATCGACACCTCAATCGCAACCATATTTGGTGTGTTGAATGTCGTGGGTTGTGGTTACGCTTGGTGGTATATCGAGAAAAAAAACAAAGCCTTGTCTTCCAATTTAATCGATGCTGAGTCAAAGCAGTGGCAAATGGATACGATGTTGAGTGTCGCGGTCACGGCAGGTTTTATTGTGGCATGGTTTGTCGAACAAACTCCATGGTCAGGATACAGCGTGTACGCAGACCCAATGATGATGATCTTGATGTCCGCTTACTTTATCAAAGTACCTGCCGTCATGTTGAAAGAGGCATTCACCGACCTGGCTAAAGAAAAAGCCAAGCGTAAACATGCGCAGCAAAAGCAGAGCAGTACAACACGTTCTCGTAAGCGTATTGCAACCAGCAATGCCTAGTCGGTCACGTGTGGATGAGAGAGATGCTGGTAATGCTGTATTTCTCTTTTCAATCCTTTAAAGGTTTCAATGGCTCCGTCAATGGCCAGTTGATTCACCAACCAGTCAGGTAATGCACCACCGGGATCAGCAAAAGCTGTGTACATGATAAATACGTTGCCGTCCTCCAGCTTCGTTAACTCCCATCGAGACTTTACTTGAGTAATTCGCACAAAACCTTGCTGTTCAGCCAAATAATCAGATGCATCTTTGATCTCAAGTATCAAGCGATTGTCTTGCTGATAGTAACGTGAGTACGTCACCATATCTCGATCAAGTGCTGGCCATGGCGCTAGAAATGTCGTGTAAACAATATTCTCATTGGCCGATATCTGCGATAAGACTTTGGTCTGGTCAACATTGTGTAACCAATTAGGCACATGTTCTGTGTCTTCAAATAACCGCAGGAAAGCACTGAATGTTGTTGTGACATCGGCATGCACCCGTATCTCTACCAATCCGTCCTTGTGCTCTCGTTTATACAAGGTCACCGCATCTTGGTTATAACTCACCAACCACGGTTTTCGAGCCGCATTGACAGGCGGGACAAGCGAAAGGACGAGCGCCGTCGTTACAACCAAACGCAGGATAAAAGCGAACACGAACCACTCCTTGTGTATGATAACTCACTCTATTGGTTACCGTATTACGTTAGTCTACCACCCGACTTTTCGCGAGCTAGAGACATCAAGACTGAGTCTGGCTTTCTTGTGCTGGTTTATCTTTCGTTGCCCAATAACACAGCAACGATCCAATTGTCACCATCGTGACGCCTTGCCAAAACGAGGCACCCAACACCACCGAAAGATAAAATGACGAGAAAATAGTCGATAGCACTGGCGTAAAATACGAAAACGTCGCCAAAAGCATCATGTTGCCCCCTAGGATGGCATAATTCCATAGCGCGTAGCCTGCGCCCATCACAAGACCCGACACGATTAATATCATCACAGAAGACGTAGAAAACGTCATACCTTGCTCATTACTCAACGCATATTGGACCCATAGCGTGACGGCGGTTGCGATAAAAAACAACACAATCGCATTTTTTCCCTGGCTCATTACTGGCGTAATATTGCAGTAAATTGCCCAAATAAAAGCCGCTGTAAATGCCATGAAATACGTGGCTGGATTCGAGGCGATATTTTCAACAATACGCTCAAGTGACAGCCCCTCGTCACCCGAAATGCACCATACTACGCCTACAAACGCGAGTATCACGCTCGGGTACACCAAGACGTTGACTTTACGATAACTTCTGATGACCGCAAAGAGCACGGTCAAAGCAGGCCATAAATAGTTGATGACCGCCATCTCCATCGCTTGATGACGATCGTTTGCCATACCAAGAGACAACGCTAAGAAAATCTCATAGCAGACAAACAAGCTTCCCCCTATCAAGAGATATTTGAGAGAAAAATCTTTCAAACGAGGAAAGCCCATCACTAATACTAATGCTATCGCACTGACGCTATACATCATTGCAGCGCCGCCAATTGGACCAAATAACTCGGCAATATTTCGAGTTAACGCCAGCAAGCAACTCCACAATAAAATGGCTAGCACACCACACAACGTATATTTTTTTGTATTTGAAGCCACGCTCATCCACTCTAATATCTAAAAAGCCAACCTGAAAATAAACCGTTATAAGCCCTTACTATGCAACTTACCTAGCGTACAGTACCCTAGAAAAACTCTTGAGAAAAGAGTGTGTTAAAATCACAATCATCTCGTGATTTTTCGGGCATAAGTGTCTACACTCTTTAAAAAAAATCCGTCCTTAACTGTATTCAACACTTAAATCATGCACTTATTTTTATCTATTAAACACATCTTGTCCGTATTACTCATCCTTATGCTAACAGGGTGTGTATCATCGAGCATCGATCCGAGCCGTTACGATAAAACGGCGTCATACAACATCGTTAACGACCAAGCCACCAAACTGGATGATTATTTTCAAAGGCACGTCCCTTTGCATTCTTTTGATGAAGAGACCGGCTTTTACCCCTTAAATCGAGGTCACGATGCGCTGCTTGCTCGACTGGCAATGATTGAAACCGCTCAATCTAGCATTGATGTGCAGTACTATATTTTTCGAGACGATGAAGCGGGCAATCTCATCGCCTGGCGATTATTTGAAGCGGCAGAACGCGGAGTCCGAGTCAGGGTGCTGCTTGATGACATGCAAAAATATGATGACAATGACCTCGTTCGATTTAGCAGCCACCCCAACATAGAAGTTCGAATGTTCAACCCTCATCACTTAAGAACTGCACGTAGCCTTGCCATGATGAGTGATTTTGAACGCTTAAACCATCGCATGCACAATAAGTCATTTACGGTAGACGGTGTCACGAGCATTGTTGGAGGGCGTAATGTCGGTAACGAATATTTTTCTATTGAATCCCCTGTTGAGTTTTCCGACCTTGATTTGTTATTGGTTGGCAACACCGTCCGGCAGGTCGCTCGCCAATTCGATTTATATTGGAACAGCGATTACAGTATTCCCGTTGAATGGCTAACCGAAATAGACACCCATTACACCGATAACGATATTGATCGATGGGTGGACGAAATTGGGTTACGAGATAAATTTAACGGTGGTATTTACGACTTTTCTCAGTTGCCCATGTATGACGACATGATCAACGGCAAGCTTTCTCTTTACTGGGGAAAAGGCAAGCTTCTCTATGACTTACCCGACAAACCCGACAGCAAACAAAGCACCCTCATCGATAGCCTTGGGGCGGTGGTATTGGAAGGTAAAACATCGTTGGTCTTAATTTCTCCCTACTTTGTTCCAACCCAAAAAGGAACAGAAGAACTGGTGAAAGCCGCAAGCGATGGTCTTGAGGTCATCATTGTGACGAATTCATTAGCATCCAATGATGTGTTCGCAGTTCATGGCTGGTATGCCAAATACCGAGAAGCTCTGGTAAAAGGCGGTGTACAGCTATGGGAAGTCAAATCGTACGCTGAAATCAAGAAGAACTGGAGCCTAACGGGCAGCAGTCGCTCTAGCTTGCATACCAAAGCAATGATCATTGATAAAAAGAAACTGTTTGTCGGTTCAATGAATTGGGATCCTCGCTCAGCATACCTCAATACTGAAATGGGCGTTGTTATCGAACAACCTGAGTATGCACTCAAAGCTTACCACGATATCTTGAACGAGCTGCCAGACACGGCGTATCAAGTCGCCATAAAAGATGGCGATATCATTTGGATTGATCACGCGACGGGTGAGCAGCTCACCAGCGAGCCCGATGCCAGTCTGTGGCTACGCTTCGGTGCATGGTTTAGTGGCGTATTGCCAATTGAAAAGCAACTGTAGCGGCTCTTAATATCAACATTGCCGTCAATAAAAGAATGGATGAGGCCACGAAAGGATACAGGCGTAGCCTCATCTATAAAGCAGGGTATCTGGTCTATATCCTGCTCGAATTACGGATAAATCACTCTAAGAAAAAGCAGCTTGTAAACGCGCCACGGCTTCTTCAACGAGTGACCTTGGCATTGCTAGATTAAAACGAAGAAAAGACTCCCCTCCCGAGCCAAAACTCTCGCCGTGACTCGCGGCAATGTTGGCAACCGTTTGCACACGCTGTATCACATCTTGTGGCGACAACCCAGTTCCAGAGAAGTCTACCCAAGACAGATACGTGGCCTCTAGTTTCATTGACCTCACACCAGCAATAGCATGTACCCCCTCATCGAATATCCTACGATTTTCATCCAGATAGGTCAGCAGCGCATCAAGCCAAGGTTCACCATGTTCGTAGGCAGAAATGGCCATCAACATACCAATTCTATTCGGTCCAATACCCGCGGCGTTCAACACGGTTTGATATTGATTTCGAAGCGTTTTATTAGGAATGATAGCAGCGCCTGTCAGCGCTGAGGCAATGTTGAATGTCTTGGTCGTTGCCGCCAAAATTACCATGTTGTCGATCGCCTCAGGCGCGGCTAAAGGCGCGGCCGTATGCTTCGAGCCTGCGTATACCAAATCATGATGGATTTCATCCACCACCAACACTAAGCTATGTTGTTGACAAAACGTCGCTAATGCTTGGATCTCTTGTCTTGTCCAAACGCGCCCGCCTGGATTATGCGGTGAGCACATCACGACCATTTTTTCATCGCCAGTGAGTTGCCGCTCTAACGCATCTAAATCCATATGGTATTGACCATCACGCTGAACCAGTTCACTTTCCACCACGCGGCGGCCATTGGCCTTAATCACCCGAGAAAATGCATGATATACCGGCGTAAACAAGATCACGCCATCGTTAGGCTCACTATACGCTTGCACACAAAGTGCGGTTCCTTGTACCAAACCAGCACACGTTACCACCCACTCAGGTTCAACAGTCCATTGATGACGACGTTGCATCCAACCCGTCACGGCCTGTTGATACTGTTTATCATCACCATAATAGCCATTTACGCCGTTTTGGGCGGCGGCGAGCAATGCCTCATTGACTTGCGGTGGGGCCTTAAAGTCCATATCTGCCACCCACATGGGTAAGCCATTATCAGCGGACACCCCAAAAATCGACTCCATTTCATCCCATTTCGCGGAGTGGGTGCCGACACGCTCTATCACTTCATCAAAATCAAACGTCATCCCTTACCTCTAATCGTCGTATGTTCTACCTAACCAATGGCGATACCAACATTTTTAATCGCTATTCCAGTGTAAGGCAAACCCAGTAACATTTGATGGCCTGAACCTGATCTATCCTTTGTCATTAACAACACCATCAACTGGTATTTTGCTCTTTAGGCGAATAATATTAGGCGGTGAACCGCATTGAATATTCCGGGTGCCCAGTGTGCTCATCTTCTTGCTCGCTGACTACAATAAATCCCTGAGATAAATAAAACTGAACACTGGCGTTATTGGCCTTATAAACGTTCAATGTCAGTGGCAAACCTTGTTGTTTTGCGTGGTTTATTAACTGCTTTCCTATACCTTGACCCTGTTTTTCTGGCGCGACGAAAATAGCCGCTAATGTATCTTCATACAGTGCATAAAAACCAACGACTTCATCCGCCCATTCATACACATACACTATTGAAACCGGCAAATAAGTATCACGCATAGCATCGACTTGAGATATCCAGAACTCAGGTGGAACAAAATCATGCGCTTTGATGGACGCTTGTAGCCAAATCGCTAGTACAGTGTCGCAATCATTATTGTCATAAGGTCTAATCATTGGTGTTCTCAATTACTATCTATACGTTGCAAGTGAGCGCCCATTATGTACTTATTTCCGAAAGGTTTATTGAAGATTTACGACAAAATGATCACGGCTCTTTACACGACGAACAAAGCACTCGTCTCTGTGTTTTATCTATCATTTTTATCATTAAGACTGTCATCGACTCATTCCCGTTCACCCGTTAAGCTCCCATAACCCCTAATGGACGTTTTCCATCACATGCCCCTTTTTCCAAATCATATAACGGGCTACTGCCATGATTACTCCAACGATGATCTTCCCTCGCTAACTTTCGATACTGCGTTGGCGTCACGCCAATATAAGTTTGAAATGTCTCATAAAACCGGCTACTAGAGTTAAACCCTACCGTCAGTGAAACATCCAGTATGGTTCGATCTGTATCGCTGAGCAGCGCGCGAGATGCAATACATTATGGATATCAAAGATGAGCCGCATGAGCGACCAACGCAAGGCACCAATGGTGACTACCCTGAAATTTCGTTTACCTTTATCTCGAATACCATTGAAGGCTTGATGGGGATTAAGCCCGATGCGGGAAACAATAAAATAATAACAGCATCGCACTTAACCGGTGATATTGATTGGTTGGAAGTGACACAACTCCCTGTAGGTACGCATGAGGTAACCGTTCGCCACGATGGTGTCAATCAAACAACATTCACCAATGATTCAACATTACCATTGCTTTGGGAGGCGTGGTTCTATGGTGACTACGCATCGTTAATCGTAGATGGTCAGTCGGTCACCGCTACGAAAAAATTGATCAACGGGCAAACCGTCAGCTTTGTCCAAATTTCGGTTTCGAGCGAAGAGACACGGGTCGTACAAAAGTAAAAGTGTTAATACCCCCTACAAGCCCAATATGTGAGTATTGGGCTTTAGCAACCAATCACCATGATTACCTCGCCTATTGAGCCTAGTTGATGATCACCTGACTTCAGTTAAAACCCTAAGCCCCTATATCGATACTGTAAAACTATATCGATACCGTGAAACTATCAATCCTGTGAAACTATGCCAGCGCGACTATCAACCCAGCTAGTACAAGCGACACACCAACGCCACGTGTGTAAAACCATCGTTCTTTTAGGAACCAGATACCCATCACAACGCCAAATATAATGCTCACCTGCCGTAAGGCCACCACATAACTCACGTTATCAACCATCGTCATCGCAAACAAAACCATTCCGTAAGTCAGTGCCATCATAATTCCAGCAATGGCGGAACGGTGGCGATGCTGCCAAGTCAACCTTAGCTCATGGCGTTGTTTGGTAATAAGTATCCAACTGATCAGAACCAATGCAATGGCAGCAAATTGGATCCCTAAGTAAAAAATCGCAATCTGATGCTGTGATAGCCCTGTTGTTTCGTGTTGTAACCAGCTTAAGGCTTGTTTATCAACGATAGAGTAAATGGTGGTGCCGACAGCAGCAATACAAGCCCAAAAGACTCCAACATTCGCATACGAGCTGAGCCTAAGGTCTCGGAAGTGCCGCATCGGTATAATCATGCATCCAATAGTCAGTACCGCGAAGCCAAGCCAAGCATTGACACTGAGCGTCTGCCCGATCGCTACGGTTCCAAGTCCGACCATCAGTACTGGTAATGCTCGTGCAATGGGATACATCACACCAATGTCCCCAAGACTGTATGCCTTAAGAAGACCAACCAGATAAATGACCTGGCCAATCGCGCTTAGCAATAGCAGCCCACAAAAATGCATTGAGATATTTTCAAACCCAATGACGGTAAGGCACCATATCAAATAAGGAGAGAGTAAAACCAGTGGGGCCAATGCTGCCCCTAACGTAAACGAATACCCAGAGCCGCCATTGGATTTTCCGAGCACATTCCAGCCTGCGTGCAGTAGCGCCGAGCCGATCACCAGAATCATTGCGTAAAGAGCCACTTGAATCCCTTAAAAGAAAAAGCGGATGATAGAAACATCCGCTATTAAGCGCTTGGTATTTAGCACATCCGATATTACTGTCGGCATGAACATTAAAGCATTTGCATCGAACGAATGACTGGCAAGCCAATATTAACGAGTAAGCTGAGCGACAGACTCAATACTTATCGCATCATGACGCCAATATTCAATATCACAATCTATCAACTCACCGTGTTGGTTATAGTTGATTCTTTCGACCATCATGGCAGGTGTTCCTGAGGTTGCTCGCAATGCTTGTGCCATTTCTCCTAATAGTGAAGTCGTGCTCACGCGATACTTCACTTTGCTATATTCAACCCCATATTTTTCTCGATATATATCTGTTAAGGACTGCGATAAATCATGCTCTAGCAGGTTGGGAAATTGCTCTGTGCGAATGTAATTCGTCACAAACACCACGGGCCTATCTTCTAAGTAGCGAACTCGATCCACACGAAAAATGTCGGAGAAAGGAGGAAGTACCAGCAGCTCGGCCGCTTTCTTCGTCGCCATCATCGCTTTAGCCGACACTAAGCTCGTCTTTGGGCTACGGCCTTGGCTCTGTGCCATATTAGTGAAATTAAGCGTTTGGGTTGGATCGTATTTCAATGGCTCTGGAGAGATAAACCAACCTCGACGATCTTCTCTAAAGATTCGCCCCTCAGCTTCAAGCAACGATAACGCTTCACGTAACGTAACCCTTGTCGTATCAAACGACTCTGCAAGCTTTCTTTCCGCTGGCAGTTTTTGTCTAGGCGTTAACATACCCGACTCTATTTGCTCAACCAGCGCATCTTTTATTTTTACGTATTGCACTTAGTATCCTTAATTCTTATAGACGACATATCGCTTATCGGTGTTTAACAGCACAACCATCATTATCGAGCTCGCCATGCTTGGGTCTTCCCTTCGAGCAACTTACCCACCAGCATATGTAGGAGTTTCGCGGCCGCAGCGGAAAGCATAATCATCACCGCCATGGCAGCTGCCGAGCCTGTCTGACCGGCATCATCCATATTCAAAACCGATACGGACGCAGGAATCGTTTGAGTTGAATACAAGAATACTACTGCGGAAGTCGTTGTTAAAGCATTGATAAATAAATATATGGCGATATCTAATACCGCTGGTAGACAACACGGTAACGTCACTTTAAAAAACAACTTATATTGCGGCAACTTAACGGAAGCGGCCGTTGCTTCAATTTCGCTTGGTAGTTGCTTTAGTGCGGTCAACGCCGTCATATGTCCTACCGTATAATAGTGAACGACCGTGTTGATGACCAAGAACGCCATCGTGCCATAAAGCACTCCGAGCGGATTATTCGCGTCATTAAAATAGAAAATATAGCCTAAACCAAGCACCAAACCCGGTACAGCCATTGGAATAACACTCATCATTTGCATCAACTGACGCAACGGAGCAAAGGCGCGCCCCTTCTCAATACCGTAAGCACCGAGAAAAATCACCACTGAACCGACTATCGCCGTCCATAAACCCAGCTTTAACGAATTGAAATAAGGCGTCCATCCATAGGTGCTCATTTCAGCGAAGTTATAGTTATTAAGCGTCAACGTTTTGTTCCATGGCCAGAACGTGACCAGTGACCCATATACCGCCATTCCCAGCACAGTAATCACCGCAAAAGAAATCACAACACAGTAAATCAAACTGATGTTATCACGTAGTTTATTGGGTTCTGGTTGATACGGCACGGAACGTGAATCAAGCATACTCTTTTGCTTTTTTTGCACCCAACGATCCACAGCAAAAGCCAATATTGCGGGTAATAACAGTAAAATACTCGTCACCGCGCCCATAGAGAAGTTTTGTTGTCCAACCACTTGCTTGAAGATATCCGTGGCTAGTACATTGTAGCTTCCACCGATCACTTTAGGGACGCCGAAATCACACACTACCAGTGTGAACACCACAATTAACGTACTGATCAATCCATACTTTGCGGCAGGCAGTGTCACCATAAAAAAGGTTTTGATTGGAGACGTATTCAGCGCTCTCGCGGCTTCGTAAAGGCGAGCATCTGAGGTGCGTAAAGACGTTGTCAATATCATCAATGCATGGGGAAAGGTCCAAAAAATCAAACCCAAAGAAATACCTATCACGCCATATACTGAGTGACCTTGCAATAGATCCTTAGCAACACCTTGGTTGCCAAACAAATAGATCAAACTGATCGCAGGCAGCAACGAAGGAGCAAGAATAGGTGCCGAGCCCATAAAACGAAATAGCCCTTTAAATGGCATACACGTTCGGGTCAAAGCGTAAGCATAGCCAAAAGCAAGCACCCCAACGACGAGGGTGACAATCAATCCCACCGTAAACGTATTCGTTAACGAGATCCACAGGCTATCTGTGGCAAAATAGGTAGAAAAGTTATCAATACCGACAAACTCGCCATCGCTATTTTGAACACTTTTCTTCATCATCGCCCACAACGGCATAATGATAAACAGCAGCATTGAAACAAAGATAAATGACAACAAACCCAAAAGAATCCAATTGTCTTTACTCATTTTTGCGCTCATTTCCGCCGCGCGTCTTTTCATCGTATCGCCGATAGAGAGCGTCGAAGTTGCGTACATGTCGATCCCCTATGCCGCTTGACTAGAAGCGTGACTAACAGCACTACCGCCAGATATCGACTTAAATACGTGGCTCTCAGGTAAATACCCACGCAAACCAGTCGCACCAAACTCAATATAACGAATATCGTTACGGCGTAAATTAAAGCGCTTCACTTCTTTTACAGGAACATCAATATAAAGGGGCGTGGCCAATGGCGCATTTTGCATGGCAACTTCAACTCGGTAAAACGCACCTTGGAACTCTTTAGCCAAGATCCGCACCGGAATAGCATTGCTCGCACGCTCAACAAATTGAATGTTCTCTGGGCGAACAGCCAACTCAAAGATGTCACCTTGGCTTAGCGTCATATTCTCAAGATCTGGAAGGGGTAACATCGACTCAGCCACCCGCAATGATTGGCTAGACGCCACTGAGGCCTCAATGAAGTTCATACTGCCAACAAAATCGGCGACAAAACGTGTGGCCGGTGCTTCATAGATGTCTTGCGGCGTCCCTACTTGCTCTATCACGCCGTGATTCATGACAACAATACGATCGGCCATCGACAAGGCTTCTTCTTGGTCGTGCGTCACCATGATAGTGGTGATGCCTAAGCGGCGTTGCATCTGGCAAATTTCATCGCGAAGGTGAGTACGCACTTTCGCATCAAGCGCAGATAGTGGTTCATCGAGAAGTAACAACCCTGGAGACAGCGCCAGTGCACGAGCAAGCGCTACTCGCTGTTGCTGACCACCAGACAGTTGGTTGGGAAACTTATTACCAGAGGTAGGCAGTCCAATCATCTCTAACCAGTGTTCGACTTTTTCTAACGCTTCTTTGTTTGATAAGCCTTGGTTTTTTAGTCCTACGGCGATATTTTCTTGCACCGTAAGGTTTGGAAATAACGCATAAGATTGAAAGACAATGCCAAAGTCACGTTTCTCAGGCGGGAGAAATGTCGTCTCCTTATCGTCTTGGCAAATACGTCCAGAGGTAGGAAGATCCAGACCCGCAATCGCACGTAGTAACGTCGTTTTGCCACAGCCAGATGGCCCAAGAAAACACACGAATTCACCACGACTAATCGATAATGAGATCTCTTTTAATGCCGTAAACTGGCCAAATTGTTTTACAACGTTTTGAATATCTAGATAGGGTTTGGATACTGTCATCACTTACTCTCCAAATGGTATATACCAATATTAGGCAGGCAATATTTCATTGGAATGACAGTTTTATATCAGGTTGGTTTCAGTTTCATTGTATGCAGAAAGATGGCCATAAATAGTAAAAGGAAGGCGAGTGCCTTCCTTTCTATTTACGTATTCAAATCCCTATGTCGAACAGGACTCATTCTGAGAATTTACGATTTTGGTTCTGATTTTGCGTCAAATTTTTGCGACCAAGTCTTCAACACGTCGGCACGATCGGTGCCCATTTTACCAAAGTCCATGTCAGCCATCACTTCTTGAACATTTGGGAAATTACTTGCTGTCGCTTTCACGTCTTTGTGGCCAACGACTGGGTACATCTCGATATACAATTCATTGGCCGCCTTTGAGACAGACCAATCAACCACGCGTTTCGCCGCGTCCGATTCTTTCACAAGACCCACCGCTTCTGATTCCCAACCAATACCAGCAGGCACAATCACATCTAATGGTGCACCTTGTGTTTTCAGCTTCGCACCTCGGCTAGCCATGGAGATACCAATAGCTACTTCGCCCATTCCGGCCTGCACACAAGGTTTAGAGCCTGAATGCGTGTAGTGGGCAATATTATTGTCTAGCTTTTGCATGTAGTTCCACGCTTGGTCGTCGCCCATGTTTTGCAGCCATGCAGACACTTGCATGTAACCCGTTCCCGATGAAGCCGGGTTTGGCATGGCGATATGGCCTTTGTAGACAGGCTTAGTCAAATCTTCCCATGATTGTGGTTTCGGTAGGTTCAGTTGTTTCGCGACGACTTCATTAAAGCAGACTGCATTAAAGAACGCATCATTACCAAACCAAGCTTGGCTTGACTGAGGGTCATTTAAGCTCGCGTTTAAATCTTCCAACCCCTTTGGCGTATAGGGCTGAAGAATGCCCTCTTCTTTAAGTAGCGCCATTGATGAGCCCGCAAGCCCCCATACCACTTCAGCGCGAACATTGTTTTTCTCTGCGAGTAATTTTGCCGTCATGATACCCGTAGAATCTCGAACCCAGTTGATCGTGATATCTGGGTTTTCTTTCTCAAATGCGTTCTTGTATTTAGCAAGGATGTCCGTTTCAAAAGCGGTATACACCGTCACTTCCGTTGCGGCAAAAGCATTGGTTGCTAACAAAGAAACCACTGTCGCTAGTGTCCCTTTCATAAAACGGTTTTTCATGTCCATCTCCAGTTTGGTTTATCAGCACACCGGCCACCTTGATATTCACAATAATGATGAGTGCCTAAATACTTAGTAAGATTAATTTCTTGGTATGTACCAGTTTGTGTATACAAGGTAATTCTCATTTGTGACGATTAAATGAACGAAAAATGGCAATTTGAATACGATTGGCAAAAACAGAAAATGGACCTATTTGCGACGAAATGAACTGTGAAACTTTTATTAAATCTAATTTTCACGCTTTACGTGCACGGATTACGATTGGTAGAGTGGTGAAAACTCACTGGTATAGTCCAATAAAGGCCCTATAATGAAAAACGAATACTTGTTGTTAACACCTGGACCACTTTCTACCTCAGAGACCGTTCGTCAAGCCATGCTGAAAGACTGGTGTACATGGGATGATGATTACAATAAAGACATCGTAGAAGTCATTCGAACCACACTAACCGCGCTCGCCACAAGCAGTGCAGGCTATACCAGCGTACTTATGCAAGGCAGCGGCACCGCATCCGTCGAGGCGACAATAGGCAGTGCATTAGGAAAAAATGCTAAATTACTCGTTGTCGACAACGGCGCTTATGGCGCTCGCATGGCACAGATAGCGGAATATTTATCAATTCCTGTCAGTGTCATTGCACCGGGAGAAGTCCACCAGCCAGGCATTGAAGCCATTCAGCAAGCGCTTGTTGACGACTCTTCGATTACTCACGTCGCGATCGTACACTGCGAAACCACCACGGGCATGCTTAACCCCATTGACGCCGTCGTCAGGTTAGCGAAAGAACATGACAAAATCGTCATTCTAGATGCCATGTCGAGCTTTGGTGGCATTCCAATGGATATTGCGCAGCTGGGTGTCGATTTCATGATCAGTTCGGCAAACAAATGTATCCAAGGCGTCCCAGGGTTTGGTTTTGTTATCGCTAAACAAAGCGAGCTGGAAAAATGCCAAGGGCAAGCGCGTTCTCTTACGTTAGATCTTTATGACCAATGGCAGTGTATGGAGAATAACCACGGTAAATGGCGCTTTACCTCTCCGACTCATACGGTACGTGCGTTCTACCAAGCCCTGCAGGAGTTGCACGACGAAGGGGGTATCGCCGCTCGCCATCAACGTTATCAAACGAACCAGAAAACACTCGTTGAGGGAATGCGCTCATTAGGGTTTAGAACGTTACTTAACGACGACCTTCACTCACCTATCATTACGTCGTTCTACTCACCAGAACACAGCGACTATCAGTTCAAAGAATTCTACAACCGCCTTAAAGCACAAGGTTTTGTGATTTATCCGGGCAAGGTGTCCAATGCAAACTGCTTCCGAATCGGCAACATTGGCGATGTATACCCAGACGATATCAAACGACTGATTACGGCTGTGAAAACCGCCATCTACTGGGAGCAGGTGTAATGAGCATTCTATCTTCTCATTTACGCAGCGAAGGCGACGTGAATAACACGCCAGCGCGCCACGAATGGAATAATCAGATTCAAGATGACGCGACACAAGCCTTGCTCAAGCGTGATGCGGATGTGTTTTTGCATCAATCTATGTCCACGCCTTGCTTAGATTCACTGGAAGCAGCGGAAGGCATTTACCTCCAAGACACGCGTGGTAAACGCTACATGGACTTTCATGGAAATAACGTGCACCAACTTGGTTACGGTCACCCCCACGTGATTAAACGCGTCACAGAACAAATACAAGCTTTGCCCTTTTCTCCACGTCGCTTTACTAATGATACGGCGGTGAGATGCGCGGAAAAACTCACCGAGATTTGTGGAGGCGACCTAGATCGCGTGTTATTTGCACCTGGCGGCACGTCAGTCGTGGGGATGGCGCTCAAACTGGCTCGATATATCACTGGCAGCCATAAAGTTGTGTCGCTGTGGGATTCATTCCATGGTGCGTCACTCGACGCCATATCCGTTGGTGGCGAAGCGTGTTTTCGTGAAGGCATGGGGCCGTTAATGGCCGGGGTTGAACGTATTCCACCCGCGGTGTCATACCGAGGTGCACTGCCCTCTCAAGACGGAAGTGATGTGCATTACGCCGACTACCTCGAGTATGTCATCGAAAAGGAAGGCGGCATTGGTGCCTTTATCGCTGAAGGCGTTCGTAATACCGACGTTCAGGTGCCAAGTAAGGCTTATTGGCAACGTATCCGTGAAATCTGCGACAAACATAATGTCATGCTCATCATCGATGATATCCCGAATGGCATGGGACGAAGTGGAGAATGGTTTACGTATCAGGCCTTCGATATCGAACCGGATATTTTGTGTATCGGCAAAGGGTTGGGTGGCGGACTCGTCCCCATCGCCGCCATGGTGACCAAGGAGCAATACAACACGGCTGCTGATATTTCATTAGGTCACTACACACATGAAAAAAGCCCGATTGGCTGCGCCGCAGCGCTCGCCACTATGGAAGCCATCGAACAAGAGCAATTACTAGAGAAAACACGCGCAGACAGTAAGTTTGTTCAAGCTCGCTTAGCGCAAATGAAAGCAACCTATTCGGTGATCGGTGATGTACGAGGAATAGGCTTGTTGTGGGGCGTTGAGTTAGTCACTAACCATGTGACCAAACAGCGTGCCTATGACGAGGCAGAATCTGTGTTGTATCAATGCCTCAATCAGGGACTGAGCTTTAAAGTCTCGCAAGGTAACGTTATGCAGTTGAGCCCACCGCTCATCATCACTCGTGAAGAATTAACAAAAGCACTCGATATTTTCGAACACGCCATCGCAACCGTATGCAAGGATTTCAATTATGTCTAATCACTCTTTAGCAACACCAAATACCGCCACGCCATCACCGATTCAAGCCATTGTTTTTGACTGGGCGGGCACCATTGTCGATTTCGGTTCGTTTGCGCCAACCAGTATCTTTGTGGAAGCGTTCAGACAAGGCTTTGATTTTGATATTACGCTTGCTGAAGCTCGTGAGCCGATGGGCATTGGCAAATGGGACCACATTAAAGCTGTCGGTCTTTTGCCTGCTGTCGATGCACGCTGGAACAAGCAATTCGGGCGCTCAATGACGAACAACGATATTGACGCAATCTACGCCGCGTTTATGCCACTGCAAAAAGCTAAGGTCGCAGACCATGCCGAGCCAATCCTTAATGCGATTGACATCGTCAACGGACTCAAGGAAAAAGGTATCAAGATCGGCTCTTGTTCTGGTTACCCGAGAGAAGTCATGGATGTGCTTGTCCCCGCAGCCAAAGACTACGGGTATGAACCTGACTATGTGGTGGCGACAGATGATCTCCCTCAAGGTGGTCGCCCAGCACCGTTTATGGCGCTCAAAAACATGATCGAGCTTGAGGTCAGTGCCGTCGGTGCTTGTATCAAGGTCGACGATGCCGCTCCAGGTATCGAAGAGGGGCATAATGCGGGTATGTGGACGGTTGGTTTGTTGCTATCAGGCAATGAAGCGGGCTTGACGTTCGAGGAATATCAAGCCGCGGATAACGCCACATTAGACGCCGCTCGCGACCGCGCTCGCACGAAACTTGGCCAAGCCTCACCACACTACTTAATCGACACCATTGCCGATCTACCTAACGTAGTCGCAGACATTGAAAAGCGTCTTACTGCAGGTGAAAGACCGTAATTAATGATCACGCTGTATCAACATAGTGATTAATAGGGGCAATCCTATAGGCACTTTAGGAATAAAGGTCTATAAAACTATCCGCTCCTGATGATTTAGGATTTTGAGAGTATCGGTAGCCAATACGATCAGTAACCGAATATATTGGCGTCACCTATTTACCAAAAGCTAGCAAGCTTACCCTTGCTAGCTTTTTTGTTTACTTAACGCTTTAATTCCAATATTTATCTCCACGTCACCAACTGTTCTTCAAAAGTTAAATTACATACTAACGAATAAAGTCTGTATTGGAGCATAAAGACATCGTTCGATTTAACTCCCAAATACGCCTCAGCATTAAATTGATTTATAAATACCCGGAGACACAATCCGCCATAACAAAATCAAATACATCACAATCAAAACAACAACCGAATGAATGATAAGTCATATATATAAGTAGTATTTGGTGATTGACTCGATATAACATGAAAAATAATTTCAACATATATTTATAAAACTAATGGGTATCTATACAATACCTTAGCTCGCTATCACCAACAGCACGAGCACATAACATTAATAATAATTCTAAGGATAGATAATGCAACAACGTATCAAGACGCTGGCCTGCCTTGCATTGGCAACCAGTCTATTCGGCTGTGCGTCCACTTCGTCAGATGAACCACAACACACTGCAACAACCAACATTCAGCTGGAGCTGTTTGATAAGCTCAAAGCACAACTAAACACAGCCTCCGCTCAATACAAAGATGAGGAACTGGAGTGGTTTGCGGCCAAAGCTTATGCCTCAATGGGTAAATCGTTAAATACTGCTCAGGAAGCTTATTCAGAATTTGAACATGACCCAAAGCAAATCAATGATTCCGATCTTTTTTCTAGCCAAACGTACGGGCAAGAAATGACAGAATCATTAGATGCTTTTGAAGCGGCGCACCGTAATGCATTAGAAACAAAACAACGTGTATTATCAGTGATGGCCATTTCATTTGAGAACCGACAATATTTGAAAACAGCCAAAGCCGATACACTTTTCCCATCCGAGTTCAAACGCGTCGAGCAGCAACTCAAAAAAACCGTCGATTACGTGGCTAATAACGTAGAAATAGATAATGAAAGGTTAGTTTCTCTAGAAAAAAATCAGCATCAACTCGAAGCTAAATCTGTCACCAAACATTATTTGGGCGAGTCTCTTCAGCAATTCAGCAATCAAAAAAAACAACGTTACTTTATTGATGCACCTTTAGTCATGGCTCGCTCTGAAGCAGCTCTGAATAAAGCCGAAGCCTTTATTCAATCTTCTCCGCGTAATCACGAAGAAATACAAATTCGTTCTGATGCCGTTACATTTGCTCTGCAACGTGCTGACAAAATTGCTCAACAGGTAAGAGACCTGAAAGCATTACCAGAAAAGCAGTACGAACGCTATATTTTGAATCTAGAAGATGTACTACGAAATATTGCCGTTGCCTCAGCCGCTGGAGATTATAGAAACCAAACGCTCATCGATCATGCCAAACAAATAGAACATTCAATGATGAGCAACCAGCAAAGCGATCAAGAGAAGTGGCAAGCGCTCACCGTTGAGCTCAGTCAAGTAAAACAAGACTGGCAGCAAGACATTGAAACGTTTACTGCCCAATCCAACGCCTTATCTGCTGAGAAACAGACACTAGAAAACCAAATCATTGAACTACAAACACAGCGCTCTGCTACGATGAGTAACAATGATGTATTAGAAAAGCCACAAACTGAATCGGTCGTTGTGCCAGGAGATCCCGCTGATATCTCCTCTCAAGATACAGAGATTACTGAGCCTATTGCGCCCAAGACGATGAATAACGAGGCTCAAGCCAATACATAATCACGAACAGTAAAAATACAATAGCCAGAGGCGACGCTCTGGCTATTTAATCTCATTGTACGCACGACAAGCAAACGCCCACGGCCTGAAACCTACAAACGACTCTAAGATTGAGCATGGCGACCTAATCAATCATACCGCTACACAATGTGATGCAATGGCTTGATTCTCATTACGTCGATTCCAAGATTTTTCATGGAAAAAGTAAGCAAGCGTATTAATGGCAGGCTCCAACAAGGCAACAGCTCCTCCCGCTAACATATCTCCAGTTAACGCATAGACGACAAGGAAAGCGACACTGTAGTGCACCGCGGCAAACGACGCCGTTTTGACTCGGGCATTTTTGCTTAGCTGCTGTAAGAACCGGTATTTTCCCCATGCTTTTTCATGGAAGTAAAATGCGACGGTATTTACAGCGGGTTCTAGCATTGCAATCATGCTACTTAGAATGAATTCACCCGTAAAAATATACGCAACGCTAAACGCTATTGTGAAGTGTATCGATGCAAATCGTAGTGTTTTTGTCATGGGTGAATGCCTGTTAGTTGGAATACAACAACTATATCCAAAACAGATAACCATTAAAAATCAATTGATTTTATTAATTCGATAGCCAAAAGCTATTAAAAAATTATCGTTCTTTCCTATGCCCCATCGAGTCCGATGGACTAATAACGACCTCATAATGAAAAACACGCCAAGTAAACTTAGGCGTGTTTTGATTAGGTGTGCTTAATTAACTCATGACACAGTGTACGCTCGAACTAAAATACAGCCCCAACGGTCAGTAAGATGTTCGCAAATCGTCTCTGCTCACCGGTTGCAATCACCAACAATGTATCGTCCGATTTTACTGCAGAGTAGAAATCTGAACGTTCTAAAAAAGACATTGGTGTGTCGGCAGGCAGATAGGATTGATATTGTTCCACAATCGTATTGTCGAAGTCAGACGGCCATGCCATCATTTCTGCACTTTCGATGTTCAACATGTCAACGACACCCGCTAAAACATCAGTACTTGGAAGCATTCCTGGCGCGAAGTTTAAATAGACAACATTCGCCTTTGGTGATGCATTAGTCACAAATGAATAGTTTGAATCTGCGATCAACACTTTAGTTTTGTGGCCGCACTTGGCTAAATGACACAAAAGCTCAGGGTGAATAATTTTTGTTTTAAGCATAGCTACTCCTAAAAGTGGTACTGACGAATCAGTACCACTAACAACGTTACATGCGGTAAACGCCGCCATTTACGTCAATCGTAGCGCCCGAGATAAAGCCATCATACTCAGAAGCCAAGAACGTAATCGTACGAGCAACATCTTCTGAAGTTCCAGCTCGGCCCAGTGGGATGCCTTTGACGGTATCGTCAGCCGATGCCTTCGTTGTATGTTGGTTGTGGAAACGAGTGCCAAGGATCAAACCTGGCGCTACCGCATTCACTCGGATACCAAACTCACCAAGCTCTGCCGCTAAAGAGCGAGTCCATGTCAGCACTGCCCCCTTTGTCATAGAATAAGTTAATGAACCAGAGTGTCCGCCCGAACGACCTGCAAGTGAAGCAAGGTTAACAATACTCGCGCCTTCTTCCGCACTCTTCAGGTGAGGCAATGCTGCTTGAGTCACGTTAAGCATTGTCGTCATGTTGACGTCAATGACCGTTTGCCAATAATCTTGCTCGATTTCGCCTAGCCATTTTCTTGCTATGATTCCACCAACGTTATTGACTAGGATGTCAATTCCACCCAAGAACTCAACAGCTTGGTTAATACACTGTTCCGTTTCCGTGCGATCCGTTAAGTTTGCAAAACCGAATGCGGCACGTTGGCCTAAAGATTCCGCCAGCGCAACCAGTTTTTCTGGTCCTTCCGTGCCACTAAAGTAATGAATGAATACGTCACAACCCGATTCAATAAGTGTTTTTGCTGTGTAATATCCAATACCTTGCTCAGCACCTGTGATAAACACTTTTTTGTTTGTTAATTTTCCCATTTCTTAAATCCTTAGTAATTTTGTAGATCGTTAAGCAGCGACGCTAGCTTTGGGTTGTCTTTGATAAATTTTTCGTACACAGGTTGAACTTGTTCTTTAAATGAGTTGACGTCAGCAGGAACGATTTCGCCACCATTTTTCTCAATTTCGACGGTTGCTTGATCGACGTAGGCATCCCAGTATTTATCATGAACATCCAGAACCTCTGTTGAGATTTCAAGGATCGTCGCACGATCTTCTTCAGACAATCGCCCCCAAACTTCAGTCGATACCGCTAAGATATCTGGGATCATCGTGTGGTGGTCAAGAGCAAAGTACTTAGCAACCTCATAGTGGCGGTTAGCAAAATACGTCGGGATATTATTTTCTGCGCCGTCAACAACACCTTGTTGTAGAGCTGAATACACCTCAGTAGAAGAAATCGGAACAGCACTCGCTCCCAAGCTACTCATCGTATCGATATCAATTGGAGAGTTTTGAACTCGAACCTTTAAGCTTTTCAAGTCACTCGCTTTTTCAATCTTATGGTTAGAATAAAAGCCACGTGAACCACTCGATAAATACGCGAGTCCGATAAAGCCATCTTTCTCTGATGACTCAAGAATACCTTGACCTACTGGCCCACGAAGTACTCGCTTCGAGTCATCTTCATCTTTGTATAAATAAGGCAATGAAAGTACTGAGTACTGTTCAGAGAAAGAAGCGGTAAGCCCTCCGCCTACTTTCGTAAAGGCTAGCGTGCCATTTTGAAGCATTTGTAGCGTTGACTCTTCACGGCCTAAAGTTGCATTAGGGTAAACTCTTACGCGCAATTTCGTTCTATCAGTGACTTCTTCAGCAAACCAGCTCAACGACTGATGTACCGGATGGTCTAGAGGCATAGCGTGTGCCAGTTTCATGTTACGCGCCGAAGCGTTAAACGCTAAAGTTGAAGAAATTAAAGTAACGGCTACTGCTAAAATTGTCTTTTTCATAATTAATATCCCAGTTTATCCATTATAACCAGCTAGTCTCGGTAACCACATCGAGAGACTAGGGAAAGCAACGACGACCGTAAGTCCTAAAAGAATCAGCGCATATAGCGGGATTAACTTAGGGACAACTTCGCCCAATTTACTACCTGAAACACTACAACCAACAAATAACGCGGTTCCTACTGGTGGTGTACATATTCCGATAGAGAAATTAAATACCATCATTACGCCAAAGTGGATTGGGTCCATTCCAATAAATGTCGCGATTGGAAGCATAATTGGTGTAAAGATTAATATTGCAGGAGACATATCCATGAATGTTCCAACAATTAAAAATATAATGTTAATTAAAATAAGTATCGCAATCGGGTTATCCGAAAAATTAAGTACAAAGTTTGCAATAAACGTTGGTATATCAGAGTAAGCCATCGCCCAAGACATTGCACTTGAGGTCGCTATCATGAACAAAACAATAGCAGTGATGATGACGCTGTTAACAACAATATTCGATAAATCTTTTACTTTAATTTCACGATAAGCAAAGCCAAGAACAAGACTATAAACTACCGCAATTGCAGAGGCTTCTGTCGCGGTAAAAATACCACCAACAATGCCACCCATGATAATAACAAGCATTAATAAGCTAGGTACAGCGTCAAAAATCGTTTTCAGTACGGGTTGTTCTAGTTTAATAGTTTCCGCTGGAACACCAAAGCGCTTGCCAAAGAAGTACACACCAAGCATGACACACAAACCCATGATAATGCCAGGGATGTAACCTGCTAGAAACAAATACTGAACTGAACTTGTGCTAACCAAAGCGTATAAAATAAGAACATTAGAAGGCGGTATCAGTAGTCCCGACGGACATGATGCTATATTAACCGCACTTGAAAACGCCTTAGGGTATTTCTTTTCATCTTGCATTGGTCCCATCAAGCCACCCACTGCAGCAGCAGAAGCTGTCGCCGAACCGGACAAAGAACCAAACATCATATTTGCAATAACGTTTACATGACAAAGAGAACCTGGAAGTTTTCCACCTATCAACATTGCGAAATTAATCAGTCGCTTAGCAATGCCTCCAGAGTTCATCAAATTACCGGCAAAAATAAAGAACGGTAGCGCAAGCAAGCCAAAGTTATCTAATCCGCCAAGCAATTGCTGACTTGTTAATATTGCCGCTTTATCAATAGAAAAATGAAGAAAAATAGTTAATAGTGACGACAAACCAATAGAGAACGCAATAGGAACGCCTAACACTAAGAATACAAACAAGGTTCCGAATAAGACCACAACAGGTAACATGTCGTAAACTAGATCTGGCATGTTCATCAAATAATTTTCTGTAAATAACATATCCATTAAAGTCATGACTTATTTACCTCCTTGAGTTAATAACCTTTGAATTGTTTGCAATATATCGGCAACAGCACACATAACAATAATAACTCCAGAGATAGGGGCTGCCATATAGACATATCCCATAGGCAAGTTACTGCCAAATAAGTATAAACTTGGCGATACTTGATTAAATCCTAATGTTGTATTGACGACGCTACTACCACCGTAAACCAATACAATTGAAGAAAACAAAATTACAATCAAACTTACTGTTATTGCTAATATTTCTTGTTGTTTCGGTGATATCTTGGTGACAAGAAGTTCTATTGCTAAGTGCCTTTTTAGAGCGTAAACATAAGCCCCTCCAAGCACACCAACCCAAATCATTAAGTAACGAGATAACTCATCGGTAAACGTTGATGGTGAGTTGATAACGAATCGAGTAAATACTTGCCACACCACGGCAAAAACCATCACCCACATAATCAGAACTAGCAGCTTTTCTAATATCTTAGTAATTAATGCAACACCCTTGAAATAAACATCCATATGGCTACCTTTGGAGCTACGTGTTATATAAAATGTTACCCGAAACATGTTACTGGTAACTCTTGATGTAATGAGTCTATCTAAAAGGATAAATAATACAAATATCACTGTGTGAAAATGTGTTCTGGATCATAGGTCAACCCATCACATCTGTGACTAATATCTCATTAAAGCTGTTTATCGTTTTAGTTTTACCTTTTATAAAAACTCACTAACATTTAACCAAATGCCATACAATTCTTTTAAAAACAGCAATTTACACAAACAATGTTATTAGTAGTATTTGCAAGGGCATTATTTGGTGACACACATCACATTTTAATGGTGATATTCCAAATTGATTTTAAATTTTTAAAACGCAATCACAGAAATTAGTATAAATAACGGTTTAATGAACAAAAAAGCAATGTTACAGTAACAATTAATTATCCAATAATAATGAGTACATTAAGATGGTTATAAATAAGAAAAATACTCGACCTTCTTTGAAAGACATAGCAGACCTTGTTGGTGTAACAAAGATGACTGTCAGCCGGTTTTTACGTAACCCAGAGTTAGTTTCAGAACAAACTCGAAACAAAATCGCGAATGCTATCGAAGAAATTGGTTATATTCATAATCGTGCACCTTCAATGCTGTCAAAGGCTTCGAGTAAAGCGATTGGAGTATTACTGCCTTCATTATCGAACCAAGTTTTTGCAAACTTTACCCAAGGAATAGAGTCGGTAACAAACAAGCATGGCTATGAAGTGCTGATATCTCATTTTGGTTATAGCGATGAAATAGAAGAGCGTAAAATTGCAATGATGCTGTCTTACCACGTTGATGGCATCATTTTAACCGGTACCACCCATACCAAACGAACGCTACAAATGTTGAAAACCGCCAACATACCCGTCGTCGAATCAATGGAACTGACTGACAACCCTATCGACATGGTCGTTGGTATCGATCATGAGCACGCGTCTTATACTGCAGTTAAAGCTATGCTTTCGAGCGGTAAACGTAATGTTGCTTATTTCGGTGCTCGTTTGGACCGAAGAACCAAGTTGAGAATGGAAGGGTATGACAGAGCCATATTAGAATTTGGCTTAAAAAAACACCACTTTCTAACCCATAAACACTCCAGTTTTACACTGGGGCGAGACCTTCTTGAGCGGGCGCTAGCAGACTGCCCAGATTTAGATGGTGTTTTTTGCACCAATGATGATATCGCAATCGGTACCATTCTCGCTTGTTTAGAAAAAGGGATTTCAGTGCCTGAGAAGACCAGTGTCATTGGATACAATGCCTTAGATATTGGACAAGCGATTTCACCAAAATTAACCAGTATTTACACACCTCGCTATGAAATGGGCGAAAAGAGTGCTGATATCCTTTTAGACAGTATCGAAGGTAAAAGAAGCCAACAGAACGTCTATGACCTTGGATTCACCCTCACTAAAGGTGAAAGCTTCATCAGCTAGCGCTGTTTCTGTGCACAATCCGCCCAACACTAGATAGTTTTAGTATGGGCCTTCATATCAATTCTCATCCCCTATTTTACTCAGACGAATAGAAACTCAGCGTTCGCTTTTTTATTCGTCTGCAGTCACTTTTTCGTTACTTTGTCCAACCAGTAATGTGATTAAGCGCTCTAAAATGAACAGGCCTGGTGTTCGACTGTTCACTTTAACTGCAGTTACGGGTAACATGTTACCAATAACATAACTACTATGACTTTTGCAGTCCATCACAATGGTCACTGCAATCACTTAAGGAAGTCTTATGGCAGGAAAAAGTATTATTGTAATGGGCGTTTCTGCGTCAGGAAAAAGCACTGTCGGTGTAAAGCTTGCTCAGGCTTTAGGGGCAAAATTTATTGATGGTGACGATCTTCACCCTAAAAATAATATTGTAAAAATGGCCTCTGGTGCTCCGCTGAATGACGAAGATCGCGCACCTTGGTTGGAACGAATAAATGATGCGGCATACAGCCTAGAAAGTAAAAATGAAATCGGCGTGATTGTTTGCTCGGCATTAAAGAAGACGTATCGTGATCGTATTAGAGAGGGTAATCAACACGTTAATTTCTTATTTCTCGATGGTACTAAAGATATCGTGATAGAGAGAATCCGGCAGAGAAACGGGCATTTTTTTAAAGAAGAAATGATTAATAGCCAATTTGAAGCGTTAGAAAGACCAAGTGGTGAAGTAGACGTCATTATTGTCGATATTGATAATACGGTAGACGCTATCGTGAGCCAAGCTATCAGTCAGCTCGATAGCCTTAGACTAGTGGCAACCCATTAACCGACAAACTAGGCATGGGTACTTGCGGATTAACCTACCTTTAAGCTGGGGCCCATCACCACTTTTATTATCACACCAAGCAATATCAGGCCTTTAATACACGATACATTTGGTATTCTGTACTAAAGGCCTGATAGAATTCGTATCTAAACATTCAATCTATCAATAAACATCGTTTACTATGCGATTGCTTTATTGACACTTTTTGACCTGCGTTGCAGTACAATAACCCTTAGATGGTCGTAAATGAGATTAAACGTAAAAGCGTAGAACGTTATGAAGATCGTGACACCCAGATCCATAATAAATGCCTGCCATAAGCTGACGCCGAGAATAGCGGCCATGACCGGAACCGTGAACAACAACAAACCCGCTTCAAAAACAATAACGTGTACAACCCGCAAGGACAATGAACGTTGTGTCTTTTCTCCAGGTACAACACGATCAAAGCCCAGATTAAACAAATAATTCCAGAACATTGCTATCGTCGCGATAACTATCATTGTTCCTGATAGTGCGGCGACGTTATGATCAGTAAATAATGACAATCCAATAATGGACAGTGTCACGGCTAATGCTTCAAACAAAACTGAATGAAATATGCGTTCTGGTGTTCTCATCTCTCTACTCCGATACCCTACTTAAATAACTGAAAGCGCAATTATGACAGGGCGTACATAGAGTAAAAGTTAACAACCATCACGTTTAGTGATAGCTTTATATTTTGATATCGCAAGAGAACGCCACATGTACAGCTTTGAACAACTCAAGGTATTCGTCACCGTCTGTGAGAGTGGCTCTTTTTCTGCCGCAGCTCGTAAGTTGAAAAGAGCGCAATCCGGTGTGAGCCAGGCGATTTCTAATCTGGAGATCGCCATCAACCAAGACTTGTTTAATCGTGATAAGAACACACCAACCTTAACCACCAGCGGTCAAGCACTGCTGCCGATCGCGCGTTCGATTTTGAATCAACAAACCTATTTTGACCAAAAAGCGGAATCACTGACCAAAGCGTACGAACATGAAGTCGTTATTGCGGTCGACGAAAGCTTGATAAGCGATGATTTTTTTAACATTTTGACCCCTCTCGCCGATCAATTCCCTATTACCCATTTTGAGGTCATCACCGCTTCAACCTTTGATGTGGAATCTCTCGTTCGCTCGGGCAAAGCGCAAATTGGCATTGTCTATTCTGACGGTGAATTAAAGGTTGATATGGATTTTTTCGTTGTGGGTCATGCTAAGTTCCTCACTATCGCATCACCGCAACATGAATTGGCGATGCTCCCTATCGTGCAAGACTCGGATTTGAAAAGACACCGTCAGTGTGTTCATCGTAGCATTCAACAAAAAGAGTTGTGGTTCAGCTACGGGATCAGCTCAACATTTTGGTACGCCAATACGCACCAGACCTTGATTGATTTGGTACAACAGGGCATCGGATGGGCCGTCGTGCCTGAATTACTGATTAAAAACCAACTGCAAACAAAGACGCTCGTTTCATTGCCTGTCGCGCATGAATTTAACGGTTGGCTCACCGCTGTGGGCTGCTTGGTGTCACGTAGCCATTCTTCAGGGCCGGTGTTAGAAAGTGTTGTCGAAAGGCTCAAACAACATCGCTTCAACGAAGAACGTTGGATGCCAGAAAACAGAAAGCCCTAGAACGAGTCTGGGGCTTTCTGTTCATTGAAACCCGTCATTGAAACAAGCGTTATTGACTCAACGGTTACGGTACTCCGTCGCTCACGCACTGGCGCACTTTGCCACCTTTGAGCGCCAGAGGTTACCCTACTTTCTCAAATGGCTGCATAACACGTAGCTCGTGAGTTTGGTGATTCAGCTCAAGGGTATCTTGATTAACATGAACCTGAATGCGTCCCGAAACATCAAGTGACGTAGAGATGGCCTCTTTACTGCAACATGCTAATACATGATGCTGTTGTTTTGATTCAAGCGTCCACTGCGCGTGACATATGTCTTCACTTGCATCAGACACCACAACGTCGGTGTGGGACCTCTCCATGTCATAGCCGTGAGAGAGCAGTGGAGCCACACTTTCATGCGACAACATATTGATGTCGTATTGATACCCTTTGCCCATTAGTTGGATCTGATTCTCCACACAGTCACCTGATAACGCACTATGAAGTCGCCATTGCACAGCGGCCGCTTGATGCAAATCCAATGTGTCACAGACCAATACACCTTTATCAGCAACAAATACCAAGGTTCGAATGAATCGACTCACTGTTTCATAAGCATTGGACAAATCGAGTTGTACAACACTCCACCCTGTTCCAGACTGTTGATTGATCACCTTCGCAGTTGCCGCTTCGTCATCTAAAGTTTGGCCGACCCCCGCAATTAATGGCAAATTATGCGCTTGGGTTGTCTGTGTCCATTCACTATGATGTGCACTACCATAACGATAGCCATAGCTACCACTTGGTGTTAAGACATTCAATCCATTATCCATCAGAGCAAAATTACCCTGATCGGCATGGCGGTGAGAGCTATTACCAAACTGGCTCGCTCGGTAGAACACACTCATGTTAGGGCTCATCATTTTACCTAAACCGGCAAAACCATAAAATTGACCACGCACACTCTTTTCGTATTCCAAGTCAATATCCGTCGTGTTTAATGGTCGATTAGCATGGTTGATCTGACTGACCGTCGGAATCACATCGAGTAAATGCAATGCATAGGCCTCTATGTCTAGCTCCAACTTTAAACTCATTTCACGCGTTCTCGTATCACCGAAACGATCAGCGTAGATCCGCAGTGGGTTCTGAGCAAAAAATCCAGGCCATTCTGCACCGTCCCGCTTGCACCAAAAGCCATCGCCAAATGGGTGAATCACGTCGTCTGTTGCAACAAAATCCTTAGCGAATTTGCTGTAGTTCTTATAGAAAGGATGGTTATAGAAAGAAAACCCACTAAGACGTTCTATCGATAAGAAAAATGGGTGATGCCACTTAGTATAAGACGAAGAATAAAATGGCCCTTCAGCCCAACTACCATCTTCACCACCATAAAACGGTAATACACTTTGGTATATCATTAGCGCGTAGTTTAACCAACGCTCACAAACAACTTGATCGAACTCCTTGTGCAGCACCATAGCAGCCACACCAAGGTACGACGGTAATCGCGATGTATGAGAGTGACCAGGAAATTGTTGAAACTGATCCTGCTCTAGGCGTTCTTCCATTTGAAAAGCAATACGTACCAACATTGGGCGCACAAATGCTTTTTCGCTGTCAGTCATTAGTGGACTTAGCCAGTGGTATGCAAGGTATAAGTTTCGAGCGAGGGAAAGACCAACCTCATCCCCCCACGTTAATGGGCGTACTAAAGAAGCGGGCCCTTCAGGGCTCCACTGCGCCAATTTCAACAACAAGCATCTTGCTTTGTCGCCACTTTGCTCGTCACCCCAAATCTTATAAAGCAAGGTCAATGACACAAGATCTCGGTCAATCCAGTTCCTTACGTTAGCGATGGCAGTACGTTTGCCTTCCTCTTTACCTCGTCGATAATGATCAGGGTAGGTAACTGCGTCGATATCAACTTTTTCTGCTGTCGCCTGTAGCTTATCAAAGGCGGTCCATGACGCGATTCGAACCGAGTTAATATCTTCATCAAAATACATTAAAAACTGATCACGATGCTCACACAGCTTAAAGATATCTTGAGCGCTAGGTGGAAGATAACTGGTTGACGCCTGATCAATAGTGAAAGTAAACCACTCCGATAAAGCACCAGTATCTTTTGATAGACGCCATCTATACCCGCCTTCAACCAACAAAAATGGCAGACGAAATGGGGAGCGGACGTCTTTCCAACGCCATTGTAAAGGCTTATCCACGTGTTCTAGTTCAATCGTATACGTGTGTTGATAATCAGATTGTGGCCAGTTAAAACTTGGCGGGTTCAGCGTGCTCGTGGTTTGATCTTGTGGAGAAAGAAAGACTTGAAAGTCATGGTTACGCTCGAGATTCAGCATCACTACGCTCCTTTTCAAACCAAATGTATTCGCCCGTTTCAGCGTTTATTTCCCCAATTGGCTTAGCCGGTGAACCAGCGACAATAGCGTAAGGCTGGACGTCTTGGGTGACGACTGCATTGGCGCAAACCAGCGCGCATTTACCAATAGTGACACCAGGGGTCACCACAACACCCGAGGTCAACCATACCCCATTGTTGATAACGACTTGGCCTTTTGTAGGACACGTCCTAAGCCCAAACGTCTCTGTCTGTGGGTCATAAAGATGATTACCTGCCACAATCGAAACATGAGGACCGATCAATACATGATCCCCAATAATAACGTCGCCATTAATATAGCTATACAAGCCAATGTAAGAATGATTGCCAATCTGATTGTCATTGATTCTTACAATCGCGCCCGGTGCAATTCTTACATTGTCACCGTCGAATCCTAGAATACGGGCACGCGCCGTATCATCTTCAAAGTTATTGCTCTTAGCCGTATAAAGTGTGAACTTTCGGAACTCTTCGTCCGTTAATTCACCACCAAATTTTTGTTGTACCGACATAAGTATCCTCACAAACGGGGGACAGGAAAATAGCCCTGTCCCTTAAAAAATTATTCAAATCTAAATTTAAAACAACGCACGTGTTAAGCGGTCGCCTTTACAATCTGTGGTTGTTGAGCTCGCTTCTTGGTTCTAAGTAAAATGAAGCCAATCAATCCAACTACACCTGCAACGATTAGGAACAATGAACGCCCCCACATTGGGTTAGGCACCAAAGCAAGAGATGCTAAGAAGACCGATGCAGTAATAAGCATTTTCCCGAGCATATCGTGTTGTTTGTTATCCGCTAAAATACTGGTTTCTGTCTCTTCAACCACAACCTCAGTATCAACATTGCTAAAGAACTTGTTGATCTCGGCAGCACGCTCTGCAGACGGCTCTTTATAAAAGAACTGAGATAATACGAAGAACGGTAAGGTGATACCCATGTGGCCGATTACACCAAGCGTCACCGACTTCATTTCTGAGAATTCACGTGCACTCAATGGTGTATCTAGACCTAACACTGATTCGATAAGTTGCGGTGTAATCCCAAACGCAATGAATGCGGATACGCCCATACCAACGAGAATCGTTCCCCAACCGGCCCAATCCGGTGTTTTACGAATGAAGAAACACATGATTGAAGGAATCAAGACAGGGAAGCCAACCAATGTCCCAACAAGCATCATCAAGTCAAACAAACCAAAGTTTTTCAAAGAGGTTAAAAACAAACCGGTAATGATAATCACAATACCAAACACAGCGGTCAGTACTTTACTGGCCATCATCAGGTGTTGTTCAGAGAAGTTTTTGCAAAAATACGGTTCGTAAACACTTTTCAAGATGATGCCAGCGTTACGGTTTAGAGCTGAATCCATAGAAGACATGGTGGCAGCAAACATCGCCGCGAGCATTAAGCCGACCATACCCACTGGCATTTCGCGGCTAACAAAGATGTAATACGTCGCATCAGCAACTTTATCGCCTAAGCCATCCAAGCCCCATGTGGTTACATCTGGGTAATTACCCGCAACATACCAAGCCGGTAAGAACCAAATCAGTGGACCAAGAATCATCAAAGAACATGCAAGCAATGCGGCTTTTCGGGCATTCTTAGTGTCTTTAGATGCAATGAAACGATAAGAGTCGACCATGTTGTTGGTGCTAAAAAACTGTTTAACAAAGATACAGATAAACCAACCGAAAAATAGGTAGCTGTAGCTATATCCGTCACCGATCAATTGCTCGGTTGGCAGACCAACCTCAAGCAGGTTACCCACGCCACCCGATTTCCAAATCGCCACCATTGCCGCGACAAATGTCATGACTGTGATGATGATCATCTGCATAAAGTCAGAGGCAATCACCGCCCAACTTCCGCCTACTAGGGACATAAATAACACCACCAAACCAGCGCCAATTATAGTCTGCTCTAATGGCACCCCTACCACTGCGCTGGTAAAAACCGCAAGGCCATTCAACCAAATCGCGGCTTGTAATACGCTAAGAGGTACATTCGCCCATGTGAACACTTGTTCGTTCACTTTACCCAAGCGCATTCTCACCCCTTGTAAAGGACTGATCACTCGCATTTGACGTGCTTTCGCGGCAAAGAAAAGGTAGTTACAAAAATAACCGAGCGCGTTAGCAAAAAAGACGATGGCAACCGACATACCGCTCGTCAGTGCTTTGCCCATTAACCCAGTAAAGGTCATCGCACTCAAAGCCATCATGAAGGCGCTTGAACCCACCATCCACCAAAGCATGCGACCGCCACCCCGGAAATATTCACTGGTATTCGACGCAGCAGAGCGAAAAACCCAGCCTAGACTAATTAAAAACAAAAAGTAAACGAGTACAACGATAATATCGATATCCATGTGCAATCCTGTAGTTGTAGAGTACGTGCCATATCTCGCCTTATTGGTCACTGTTATGCGGCGATGGCGTTACTTAAAAAGTATGAGACTTGATGCAAGTTTCACTATACTCGCGCTTACATATGGCTGGAAATGATAATACTGTATAACAATAATACATAATGAGAATGACTAGACAAATGGACATAAAAACACTGACAACTTTCGTGTCAGTCGCTAAGCATAAGAACTTTTCGGCGGCGGCAAGAGAACTGCATAGCGTACAGCCAACGGTTTCTAGGCATGTCTCGGAACTTGAAAGCGAGCTCGGTTTAAAACTCTTCTTACGTACGACTCATCAAGTTGAACTGACTCAGGCTGGTGCGGTATTACTGCCTGAGGCGCAAGCGATATTAGCCAATGACAAACGAGTGAAAACCCTGGTTCAGAACACGCAAAAAGAAGAAAAGAATCACCTTAAAGTCGGCTATTTAGCCACAGCATGTTCCTTTTTCTTACCTAATCTTGTCGGACAATTTCTGCTCAATCATTCCGATGTCACGACCAGTCTTCATGAAATGACCGGACAAGAACAATTTGAGGCGCTGACACAAAATAAAATCGATGTCGCCTTTTCACGGCGCCAACCAAAACTCGATGAGAATTTGTTTTCGGTAGAAGAAATATACGCTGACAAAATGGTCGCCATTGTGCCGGCGCAACATCCGCTTGCTAACCAGACGGAACTCTCGATGTCTGATCTTGAAGGCGAACCGTTTATTTTGTTTCAACGATCTGAATGGATAGAGATGTATGAGCATATTTTATCTTTAGCGCAAGAAAGTGGCTTTACGCCCAATGTGACTTTTCACCCCGAAAACATGAGGCATCTGGTGACATCCGTGTCTTCAGGACTTGGGATTTCGATTGCCCCACAATGCATCAAATTCATCGCAGACAATAACTGTGTTTGTATCCCCATTAGCAACGTGAATCTGGTGCTTCCTCTTTATATCTACTACAAACGAAGTGGCGCTAGTAGCGCGTTAGAAAAGTTTGTCAGCACGTGCTCAAGCATCAAGCCTGATGTACAAAACGCGATCTGCTCAACGCATTAATTGCCATTGGGCAATCGGTAATAGGTAATAGGTAATAGGTAATAGGTAATGAGCTAATAGCGAAATCCGTGGTCGTTCTCATATTGTTTACTGCACGCTACGCTTTAATATCGCTGAAAAATGGTCCGAAGAAGAACTTGCAGACACTAATACCCAACCTTTTGAGTTCAAGAAATTCACGGCATCAATTGGCGAGTTAAAGGAGACCGTATTACCAGACTCATCGCGAAGAAGGCCTTTATTGCGAATACTTATTTCAACTTCTTGCCCAAAGTCGACTTCGACTTTCCATTTGGTCAAGCTCAGCAGCTTTCCGCGTGCCACCACGCGGGCATACTGTTCCGTTTGCCCACTCGCGACACTTGCCTCTGGACTATTGATGGCCATACTGGCTGGTGATAGTGCGAGCATAGACATTATGAACAACACCATCAACTTAGGGTAATGACGCAACGAGTATCTTTTCATTTGTAACCTCTATCTTTACTTTCTGTGAACGTATTCTTGAGGTGTAAGCATACGGTTATTTCTTTTCATAATTTGAAAACCGTCTTATCATTATTTTTAATATATGAAAACAAGCAATGAGTGAGTTAATAATATGGCCCAACTAGAAACCAAAGGATTTGAGTTTTTTGGTGAACAAGAGCACCGCTTTCGAGCCATGTTAATTGAACGTGTTGAGACCTATATGGTCCACAGTCAGTTAACAAAAAATCAGTTGGCCGACAAAGCTGGCATTGGAAAAACCTCGTTTTATAGCAAAATGGACCGAACTCAAGAGAGTCAATTTACTACCTTGGATTTATTTCGCCTTGGCAAAGCCATGGACGTCAGTATCTTGCAGTTTTTCCCCGTAGAAGAGATCGATCGTGAACATGGTGGGCAACTGGCGGTTCCGGCCAGTGTATTGCATATGATGGACATGATGATGTCGATGAGTAATACCGATATTGCGATGCTTTACGACATGATAGAAACGTTAAAAAAACACAATAAGATCAATCAATAACCCCCTAATCAACGCCACAATCAATGGTTCACATTGCCTGCAACTCACGCATAGAGCCCCCCTCTTTTCTTCTTAAGTAGATGTTCAATACCTTTTGTTTTTCATAAAATTGAACATTTGTTCAAGTTAACCTTGAACGATCGTTCAATTGATCTTATAGTAATGTTGTTCGCATGGAGATGACCCCTCGCGACTTTTTTAATTTCAGGCCCAATTCAAAGGAAAATGACATGCTGAAGTTCTATTTTCACAAAACCCCAAACCCAATGAAAGTCGCGTTATATCTTGCCGAAACTGGACTTCCTTACGAGCTCGTCCCAGTCGATACATACAAAGGAGAGCAACACCAACCTGAGTACCTGGCCATCAATCCCAATGGAAAAGCACCGGCACTTGAAGATGACGGCGTTAGAGTCTTTGATTCCAATGCGATACTGCTTTATCTATCAGAGAAAACCGGTCTACTCGCGGGTAAGCCAGAACACCGAGGTGAGTTGTTGTCGTGGATGATGTTTATCGCCTCTGGTCTTGGGCCATTTTCAGGTCAATCCGTGCACTTTCGACATGCCGCGCCTGAGAAGCTGCCGTACGCCATCAATCGTTACTTACGAGAAGCTCAACGCCACTACGACGTACTCAATAAGCACCTTGAAGGTAAGGAATACCTGGTTGGTGAAGAATACAGTATTGCCGATGTCGCAGCCTGGGGTTGGATCGACAAAGCAGCCGTTGTATTAGGAGAAGAAGGCCTAGCCCCTTATCCGCACCTACAACGTTGGTTTGAAAATATTAACAGCCGCCCAGCCGTTGAAGTAGCGCGTAACATTGGCAGTGATGTGGCATTTAAATCTGAGCAAGACGAAGTCACTAAACGAGCATTGTTTCCACAAAATTATTCGAAAGATTAGACAATGACCCGAACCTCATGTTGAATGAGAATAAGTGGGCGATGGTCAGCCCCTAACCCACTTTGTGCTTGGCCTTCTATAATGTTCATGGCAGACGCATTTTCATTATGCTTGTGGTGGAATAAAAAAATTAAGCAGGCGCAGAGTTTTCTAGTTTGAATTTAGGAGTAAGTATGGACAACAAATATACACCACCAAAAGTATGGGTAGACAATACGGATGGTGGAAACAAATGGGCCAGCATCAATCGTCCGGTATCCGGTTCAACACATGAGAAAATCCTGCCCGTTGGTGAACATCCACTGCAGCTCTATTCATTAGGTACGCCTAATGGACAAAAAGTAACGATTCTTTTAGAAGAGCTTATCGCGCTAGGGATCCAAGAAGCCGAATACGATGCTTATCTTATTAACATTGGTGAAGGGGATCAGTTTTCTTCTGGCTTTGTCGGCGTTAACCCTAACTCGAAGATACCCGCACTGGTTGATAAATCCGGAGCAGAAGACATCAATGTCTTTGAATCGGCCTCTATCCTTGTCCATCTTGCTGAAAAATTTGGTCAATTCTTACCAAAAGAAGGGGCAGCACGTACCCAAACTCTCAATTGGTTGTTCTGGGCTCAAGGTTCAGCACCGTTCTTAGGGGGTGGTTTCGGCCATTTCTATGCGTACGCCGATGAGAAATTTGAATACCCAATTAATCGTTTTGCTATGGAAGCAAAACGTCAACTCGACGTTCTAGACAAGCAACTGGCCAACAATACCTTTGTGGCGGGTGAAGAATACACCATTGCCGACATGGCTATTTGGCCATGGTATGGCGCCGTCGTGTTAGGTCGATTGTATGATGCTGCTGAGTTCTTACAAGTTGAGAGCTACCGTCATGTTATGCGCTGGGCCAATATGCTTGACGCCCGAGAAGCGGTGCAACGCGGGCGTATCATAAACCGCTCGTGGGGCGAAGAATGGGAACAAGTCCCTGAGCGCCATAGTGCCGTGGATATAGACAACGTACTCGCGCTCAAGCCTGACGCGTCGTAGGCCACTACAGTAAAAACGCTTAAGGTTTGAACACGAATGGTGGGTTATAACCAGCACGCTTAACATTATACCCTAAGCACCTAAAAAGCCGAGAATCCTAGTCTCGGCTTTTTTGCTTCTGTACTATTTGCTTCTGTGCTTTTGGCTTTTGGTTCTTGGTTTTTAAATAACGATTTCAACGCCAAGCCCTGATTGTTATTCAACGTTACTTCATACCAATTATTTCGATAGTAATGCTAGGGCTTCAAGCAATCCCGTATCGTTATTGCTGCCTTGCGTCAGGTAATTCGCTCGCGCTTTTAACTTTGGAGTCGCGTTGCTCAACGCGACCCCCATGCCCGCCAAATCAATCATAGAGACATCATTATCATTATCGCCTATCGCAAGTACTTCATCAGGGTGAATCCCCTTATGAACAAGGTATTGTGACAATAAGTTGCCTTTGCTGTTGCCAATCTTGTTAAAACCAATGCGATTGAACCAAGAATGCTCGTAGCAAAAGTTCTGTTGTAGATGAGGCAGAGAGATCAGCGCTTCAATATCACTTGAATCCCCTTCGGTCACAAAAGTCCAAACATGTTTCGATTGTGTTAGCGCTACATTTAAGTCATCAACACGCTCAATTTTAGGACGAATAGAAATCGGCAATGTCTGCGCCCACTGCTCTAGCGTAGTGATGTAATTCGCAGGATGAGTGTGCTTTAAAATAATGCGATCATCCACATAGGCGATGAGATCAAGCGTTTGGGTATGTTCAATGAAAAACGCTACGTCCTCCATCGCGATAGGCTGCTTGTACTGATAATCCTTCGTTTCGGGATGGTATAGATATGAACCATTACAGCATATAATCGGCGTATCAAGCTCCAATTGCTGGTAATACGGCAGCACGGTCGTATGATGACGGCCTGTCGCTAATACCACGTGATAGTGCTTGCGTAAGCCATGCAAGCACGACAGTACGGCAGGGGTGATATCACCTTGAGCATTGAGTAGCGTGCCATCAATATCAATCGCAATCAGTTTATAAGCCATGTTGCACCTCAACATGACGGGGAGAGAGACCAATATGCTCTACAGTATTCATCAGAGCGTGGATGGTTTTAAATATTCGAGGCTTGAGTGTTTTCCCTGTTTCTAAAAAGCTATTAACACCCCATTTATTGCTGACCACCAGCAAATAGTAATGGTCATTATGTTCAGATTTTATCGCAATGGCCCCATCAATATCACCGCGAGCAAAGTGTGCTTTAAATTCTCTTAGCAGCATAAGGGCATACCCTCCATGATAATTACATCGGTAATAAACATAGCCAAATCATAATAAATATGTGGCTACGAAATAAACGGGTTAATTAAATTTAATAACACCGTTAACTAACATATTAATAAGAAGTTTATTGGCTCATTTTCAATGACTAAAGTTAGCCTTCACAAAATAAAACACGCAATAAAAAGGGACGATAAATCGTCCCTTTCTTACTTGTTATAGGAAGGCTCGGTATGGCAATTCTGGGTCATTCTTAAAGACGTCAGCAAAACCACGGAAATGTTGGTAATGCATACGACCTTTATCGGTTGGGTAAGTATAGCGACCGCCGACTTGCCAGAAGAACGGCGCAAAACCATATTGAAGACGCTCTTTTTTCATGTTCCACAGCATTTCGATTTCACGTGGGTCATTTTGGAAGTTAGCCCAAATATCATGGTGGAATGGCACGACCACTTCACAATCTAATGATTCTGCGGCACGTAAGATATCTGAAGACGTCATTTTGTCTGTCACGCCACGTGGGTTCTCACCAAATGATAACAACGCGACATCGATCTTATGGTCATTACCGTGCTTAGCGTAGTAGTTTGAGTAGTGAGAGTCACCAGAGTGATACACAGACCCACCCGTTGTTTCTACCAAGTAGTTAACGGCGCGATCATCCATGCCATCTAAGATGTCTTTATCCGTAGATGACGTGCCTTCTGGCAGTGTAACAAGCGCCGTACGGTCAAAGGCATCGAGTACTTTAATCGTCACATCTTTAATCGTAATCTCGTCACCCACTTTAGCAATAACACAACGATCTTCTGGTACGCCCCATTTCATCCAAAGGTCGACACAGGCTTTAGGACCAATGAATTTCACATGGTCACCACAGTTTTGTAGAACCGCTGCAGCAACATTGATATCAATGTGATCGCCGTGGTCATGAGATGCCATCACCGCATCAATTTCTTTAATCGCAAATGGGTCAAGTGGGAAAATCGCGGTACGTAGGTTAGGTTGTAATGCTTCAACACCGCCCATACGCATCATTTGGTGTTGGTTCTTCATTTTTTGAACCGCTTGTGTTTTCTTACCCGTACCACACCAAAAATCCATAGATAGGTTCGCACCGCCCTCAGATTTTAACCAAATACCAGTACAGCCAAGCCACCACATAGAAAATGTATTCGGTTGAACAACCGTCTGTTCAATTTCTTCATTTAACCATGTGCCCCACTCTGGGAATGTATTTAGGATCCAAGACTCGCGAGTGATTTCATTTACATTGCTCATGATAATACCTTTTATTTCACAAATTTAAATTTATTTAGGATGCAGGGAGCCAAGTGCCTTATTTTAAATTAAGGCACTAAAGCTATTTTTATTATTTATTTATCGAGCATTGCGCTCTATATTTTATACCAGAATAACTTGCGTTCCTTGAGCTTCTATCAATTTCACCACATCAGGGTTCGCATCTTTTCCTGTAATAACGATATCAATATGCTTAGATTCACAGAATAGCATGCCCGTACGCTGGCCTACTTTCGAGCTATCAACCACAACGACCAGTTTATCGATTTGCTCTAACATTTGTTGCTCTGCTACGGCCGTTAACATATCCGCTTTGTACAAACCGACCTCTGTAAGTCCTTTTCCTGACGTAAACATCCAATTCCCAGCATAGCCACCTAAAGAATTAGGGGCCGGGTTCAAAAAGATGTTTTGCGCCTTATTATATTGACCACCAATAATGATCACATCGTCATGATCTTCATTGATTAGGTAACTCGCCAACGGAAAATAATTGGTCACAATCTGCACATCACTCCCGCACAGCTGCTGTCCAAGCAAGAAGGCGGTAGAACCACAGTTGATCACTACGCTGTCGCCGGAATGACAAAGGTCGGCGGCGGCTTGCGCAATCGCGGACTTTTCCTCATAAAACTCGGTGCTGTTGATATTCAGCGGTGACCACTTTCTCTTTTTATTCTCAACCCGCTCCGCGCCATTACGTACCTTTCTTAGCTTACCTAATTCATCTAACTTGGCGATATCACGCCTTGCGGTCGCAGGAGAAACGTTAAAACTATCAATAATATGCGCCACATTAATCGTCTGCTTATCTTCTAACAGCGACAAGATGTTGTTGTGCCTTTGTAATTCGTTCATATCGATCACTCTCTGGGTTGCCGTGACAACTTTGTGATTGCTTGTGATTTGTTATGATTCTAATAATCACCGTTATGATTGTCAAACCTATCCCTACATAAAATAAGAACTGAATCACACTATTTCATAAGTCATTGTTTTAATTGAAAATATACAAAATATCGTGATCAACTCCCCAATTGAGCGCATTCACAAGGTCAATAATTGATATAAATCAAAATAGTCACAAATGAGCATTGAATGATTACTTATGATTGTTAAAGTTTATCCCGTGAGCAAAACAAGATAGCAATACATCCTACAAATCATTAAAACTACAAATTATATAAGGGTAAAGATATGGAGTTCTTATACGACATCTTCTATATTTTTTACAGTCAAGTAATGACCAAGGCACCACTGCTACTCGGTCTCGTTACTTGTCTTGGGTACATTCTTTTAAAACGAGACGCAACAACCATTATTTCTGGCTCAATCAAAACCATCGTTGGTTTCATGATTGTGCAAGTCGGCGCGGGTACACTGGTCGCTGGCTTCAAACCTGTTATTGAAAAAATGAGCGAAATCCATGGACTAACGGGCTCAGTTATTGACCCGTATACCTCCATGATGGCAACGATGGAGACCATGGGTGACAACTATTCATGGGTAGGCTATGCCGTTCTTCTCGCGCTTGGACTGAATATTCTACTGGTGGCCTTCCGCCGCTATACGGGCATTCGCACCATCATGCTGACGGGACACATTATGTTCCAGCAAGCAGGTCTGATTGCAGTGTTCTACTTTGTGCTTGGCGCAAGCATGTGGGAAACGATCATTTACTCAGCAATCCTAATGGCATTGTACTGGGGTATCTCGTCCAACATCATGTTTAAGCCGACCCAAGAAGTCACGGGCGGTGCCGGTTTCTCTATTGGTCACCAGCAACAGTTCGCTTCTTGGATTGCCACCAAAGTCGCACCGAAACTCGGTGATAAAAACGACAGCGTTGACCATGTAAAACTGCCTAAATGGCTACACATTTTCCACGATAGCATCGCAGCAACAACGTTAGTTATGACGGGTTTCTTCGGTATTATTCTGCTTTCTTTTGGCCTTGATAATCTTCAAGACATGGCAGGAAAAACTCACTGGTTTATCTATATCTTTGAAACTGGCTTGAAATTCGCGGTTGCGATTCAAGTTATCGTCACCGGCGTGCGTATGTTCGTTGCCGAGCTGTCCGAAGCATTCAACGGTATTTCACAACGCCTGATCCCTAATGCAGTACTCGCGATTGACTGTGCAGCAATTTATGCCTACTCACCAAACGCAATGGTATTTGGTTTCATGTGGGGCGCAGTTGGTCAGTTTACCGCTGTACTAGCCATGTTAGCGTTTGACGCGCCAATCATGATCATCCCAGGCTTTATCCCAATGTTCTTCTCAAACGCGACCATTGGTGTCTTTGCTAACCACTTTGGTGGCTGGAAAGCGGTCATGAAGATTTGTTTCGTCATGGGGATTATCGAAGTCGTCGGTTCAGCATGGGCAATCAACATCTTCGCTCAATCTGGCACTGAGTTTAACGGCTGGATGGGCATGGCTGACTGGGCATTAATCTTCCCACCTATCATGCAAGGTATCTCTAGCTCTAGCTTGTTCTTCTTCGTTATCGTGGCACTGTCTGGCGTATACATGTATTTCGCTTCTAAAACACTACGTGCTGAAGAAGATGCGATGGAAACCGTCACAGCGGTTACACCTGAAGGCATCGAAATTGAGGTCGCTGCACCGGCTCAATCTACCGCTACCGCCGACGCTCCACAAGCCAGCGGTAATGCGACACAAAAACCCGTTCGTGTCCTCGTGTGCTGCGGCTCTGGTCAAGGCTCATCAATGATGTGTTCGAAAAAGATTAAAGAGTACCTAGATAAAAGAGGCATCCCGAGCTCGACCTTCAACAGCGCGATCACCGATTACAAATCACACCTAGGCTCGTTTGACATCATCGTGACCTCTGTAGCTTTGGCAGAAAAGATTACCGGTCTACCAGAAGGCAAACAGCAACTAGCCGTGAAGAATATGATCATGGTGAAAACCTTTGGTGACGAGCTGGTTTCAATTATTGAAAACAACTTCCACAAATAAATGACAATACGAAACGCTACAAAATAACGATTAACGATCATGTTCTAACCATAATAAAAAAAGACTCGGAGACACCGTCTCCGAGTCAATAAATACTCTGTCTAAGTGAGGCAAGCAATGAACTTAAAAGAATCTTTACTTCAAAATAATTCCATCATCTTGAATGCAAAAGCCAACGATTGGGAAGCCGCTATCAAGCTAGGGACCGATGCCCTCGTTAAAGCCGGTATTGCAGAAGCACGTTACTACGACGCCATCATCACGGCGATACAAACCGAAGGCCCATACATCTGTATTCACGATGCATTCGCACTGCCACACTGTCGCCCTGAAGACGGCGTCATTAAAACAGGATTCGCACTCACAGTACTGGAAACCCCCATTACGTTTGATGGTGTTGACGATCCCGTTGACGTATTGATTACCTTAGCAGGCAAAGACTCCGACGAGCATATTGAAGGCACCATGCAAGTCGCGAACCTTATCGAATTCGACGAAGATTTTTCTAAACTTCGCGCCTGTAAAACGGCCAATGATGTGGCTCAGTTGATTGATGCGGCGCTCGCAGCCGCAGATTAAGGAGACGTTATGTCACACTATCAAGCATTAAAGCAACGAGTGTTGGACGCTAACCTACAGCTTCCAAAATACGGTTTGGTCACCTTCACGTGGGGAAATGTGTCAGAGATTGACCGAGAACTCGGTGTTATTGCGATTAAACCATCTGGCGTGGAATACGATGACATGTCAGTAGAAGACATCGTCGTTATTGACCTAGAAGGCAACACATTAGAAGGGGCATTAAACCCATCGAGTGATACCGCCACTCATATTGAGTTATACCATGCCTTTCCTCAAATTGGCGGTGTGGTACACACGCACTCAAGAAGCGCGACCATTTGGGCGCAAGCTGGGATTGATATTCCGGCACTCGGCACAACTCACGCCGATTATTTTTATGGCGATATTCCTTGTACACGCAATCTATCTAGCCAAGAGATTGCTGGTGAATACGAGAAAAACACCGGCCTTGTCATCATTGAAGAGTTTCAAAATCGCCGTATTAAAGCAATGTCGATTCCAAGTGTTATCGTCGCTGGACATGCCCCGTTTTCGTGGGGAACAAACGCCACTGACGCGGTACACAATGCGGTTGTACTAGAAGAGGTCGCGGCGATGGCACTGGCCACTCGTTCACTAAATAGTGGCATCAAGATTCAGCCAGAGCTGTCCGATAAGCATTATCTCCGAAAGCACGGTGAAAACGCGTATTACGGCCAAGGGTAACTAAACCGAAACACGCTCGAATGCACCTAACAAACCAAATTACTAGCTGAATCGATGTCTCTAAGAGACGTTAATACATCTAGAAGGCGTTATGAATCTAGGAGACGTTATGAATGTAAGGGAACCTGAATATAAAGTCCTTGCTCTCGACTTAGACGGCACAGTATTGACGGATGACCACACGATTCACCCAGCGGTTAAACTTGCGATTCACGAGGCGCAAAAGGTCTGTCATGTCGTCATCGTGACGGGTCGCCACCATACTGCAGCAAAGCCTTATTATGATGAACTCGGTTTAACCACCCCCATCATTTGCTGCAACGGAACCTACGTGTATGACTACCGCACCGATCAGGTCCTTGAACACAATGCAATAAGCAAAGACGACGCGTTGCAATTTATTGAGCTGGCCACTGAGTTTCAAATGGCGTTGGTCATGTACGTCACTAATGAAATGACGTACAGCAAGAAAAGCCCTATTCATTATATGCAAGCACTGGAAGCCTGGGCGAAGCAATACCCCAAAGACAAGCAACCTCAGATCCGCCAAATTGACTCGTTCAATGCGCTCGTTGAGAAAACGGATTATGTCTGGAAGTTTGTCGTCGAGGGAGAGCCAAGCTCAGTGCAACGCCTCTCCGACCACCCTTGGATACAGCAGCGCTTTAATGGTGAGCGCTCTTGGTCAAATAGAATTGATTTCGCCGCCAAGGGCAATAATAAGGGTGCACGCCTTGCAGACTATGTTCAACAACAGGGTTACGACGCCACACAAGTAATGGCTGTCGGTGATAACCACAATGATATTTCAATGCTTGAATATGCAGGACTTGGGGTTGCGATGGAAAATGCCGACGATACGGTCAAATCTAACGCCCAAGTAACCTGCCCTACTGATAACAACAATGACGGGCTCGCCCGTCTCATTCGTGAAAAAATTAAAGGATAAGTAAGATGACTAAACCAATGATCCAGATCGCCCTAGACCAAACAGACCTTAAATCGGCTATCGCTGTTGCGAAAAACGTCGAAAGCTTTGTTGACGTCATCGAAGTCGGTACCATTCTCGCATTTGCTGAAGGCATGAATTCGGTCAAAACACTGCGAGCTAACCACCCAGACCATATCTTAGTCTGTGACATGAAAACCACGGATGGCGGCGCGATTCTCGCTAAAATGGCCTTCGAAGCTGGTGCTGACTGGATTACCGTCTCTGCGGCCGCGCACATCGCCACAATTGGCGCCTGTAAGAAAGTGGCGGATGAGCTGAATGGCGAAATTCAGATTGAAATCTATGGCAACTGGACCATGCAAGACGCACAAGCTTGGGTTGACCTAGGCATTAGCCAAGCCATCTATCACCGCTCTCGTGATGCGGAATTGGCAGGCGTGGGTTGGACAGAAGAAGATCTAGTGAAAATGCGTCAGCTTTCTGAGCTCGGTATCGAGCTCTCTATCACGGGCGGCATTGTACCGGAAGACCTGTATCTATTTGAAGGCATTAAAGCTAAGACCTTTATCGCAGGCCGCGCACTGGCTGGCGACAAAGGCAAAGAAACGGCTGAAGCACTACGTACACAAATCGATCGTTTCTGGAACTAGGAGAAGACTGCATGTTTGAGATGTTGCAACGACACCGCGTGGGGTTATATGAAAAGGCATTGCCTGATCATTTCTCATGGGAACAGAAACTCAAAGAAACCAAAAGCCTAGGCTTTGATTTTCTAGAAATCTCTGTGGACGAGTCCGATGAAAGACGCAGCCGGTTGGATTGGGATGATAAGACCATCTATGAGTTAAGGCGGTTGTGTGAAGACAACGCTCTGCCGTTGCAATCCATGTGCTTAAGCGCGCATCGCAAGTTTCCATTTGGTTCCGCCGACGCGGCCATTCGCCAAGAAGCGGCGGTTCACATGGAAAAAGCCATCACGCTGGCCTACAAATTGGGCATCCGGACGATTCAACTAGCGGGTTACGATGTTTACTATGAACCGGCTAACCAAGAAACGCACCAACGCTTCATTGATGGAATGAAGTTAGCGGCGAAGATGGCGGAACGGGCTGGAGTGATGCTGGCCGTAGAGATTATGGATACCGACTACCTCAACTCACTCAGTAAATTTGAAATATTGAATAGGGAGATCAATTCTCCGTATTTTACCGCCTACCCCGACGTGGGGAACATTTCAGGCTGGAATTATGACATTTGCACTGAGCTTGCCTTGAGCGTGCCGCATATTGTACAAATCCACCTAAAAGACACCTATAAGGTCACCCCAACTTATCAAGGCCAGTTTCGAGATCTCGTTATTGGTGAGGGTGAGGTTGATTTCAATGCCATTTTTGACACGCTAAAAACAACACAATGCGTGGTCCCACTGGTCATAGAGATGTGGGCCAAAGATGACCAATGGCGCACTAATATTCAGCAAGCACAGGTTCGCCTCAATGAAGCCTGCTGCCATGCTCAATTACCGCTGTTATTTAACCAATAACTCTTCGATCGCGCATTTTAACACTGGATGTTATTGGTATTATTTTCATTTAGCGCAGTAACACCACTCCCCCAAAGCAGCACTTTTATCGGTGCTGCTTTTTGTCATCTATTGACAACGTAATATCAAAGCCTCAGAGTGAAGCCCCTAAATTCTCCGATGAGCTGTTACGTATGAAATCACTTTATTTTCAACTATTTTGGCGTGAGAAACATGGCGTCATGCTTGAAGTAAACGGCGTACCTGATCTCCCTAAAAGACTGGAGGATGAGTTCACTCAGTGGATAAATAACCGTAAAAAAATCATGAGCTTTGAAGTCAATCTACAGTCTTGGGTTAAGGTTAATGAAGATGGCTCCAGTACACACATCGAATTAAAGCCCAACGGCACATTGACCGAGAAAGACCTATTTACTGAAAAAAATCTCGTTGGACAGTGGAAGGTCGTGGATGGCGTATTACTGATGAGAATCGCCGATAACGCGACCGTCGTTGAGTACCAAGTGGTGGGTAACCGGAGCCACAACATTCACTGTGGCGTGGTGCACATCGACGGGGTTGTGAACAACTACTGCAAGTTTGTTCAAGTGAAAAACTCGCAATAGCGTTAGTCGTTAGTCTCTGGTGGTTGATGGTTTAAATCGAGTGTTGTACACACACTACCGTTTTCCAGTAATCATAAAGACCCTCGATATTAGAAGAGCACATTAAGCGCATTGCGCCCTTAATTTGTTCTTCACTCCACGCCCACCATTTCATCTCTAAAAGTTGAGATATCTCAGCGTCCGTGAATCGGTAACGTATGTGCTTCGCGGGGTTAGAGCCCACAATTGAGTATGGTGCGACATCTTTAGTCACGACAGCGCGGCTCGCAATAATGGCCCCATCTCCAACGGACACACCACTCATAATCATCGCTTCTGTGCCAATCCAAACATCATTACCAATGACGGTATCACCGGAACGCTCAAAGCCATCTTTCGCATCAGCAAAATTTTCGTTGTCTTGATAAAAGAATGGAAAGGTACTTACCCAATTATTTTGATGCCCTTGATTTCCCGCCATCATAAACACCGCACCAGAGCCGATTGAGCAGTAGCTTCCGATAATCAACTTATCAATATCCGTTCTATCTGCAAGTAAATAGCGCGCGCAATCGTCGAAGCTATGATTGTGGTAATAACCGGAATAGTAGCTGTGCTCTCCCACAATAATGTTGGGGTTCGTCACTTGATCCTTCAGTGGTTTGCCCACAAAAGGGCTTTCAAAATAGTTGTCCAAGTTAACGCCTCTTGTCTGCTTACAACGTTATTATGCGCGCTTGCTTAAGTAACTACGCACAAACCCAAACGCTTCGTCTTTCTCTTCTTTGTCGATTGACCAACCATTTTTTAGATAGAATTGGATGGCTTGTTCATTGTTCTGAAATGTCTCAAGGCGGTAGTGTGAGTGGCCAAGTAAAGACATTTCGTGTTCCACATAACCAAGGAGCATAGCACCAAACCCTGACCGTTGAATTTGAGGCGAAACCATCAGAATATGAACAAAATCGTGTTCAAACGCGCAATAGCCTTGGACAGTATCGTTCGATTCTAAGACGACACAATTCAATAATTGTTTTTCAACTTCTTTGTCTGACTCACCACTGTTAATAAACCAATCCACCCCTTCGTCACCTAAAAACGAGCGGTAACAGGTATTAATCGTGTCTCTCGCTAATTGTTGAATAGACGCTAAATCCGATCGTTGAGCTTTTCTAATGTTTGCCATGTTGCTTTTCCTTTCGTAGTGCATAACGAATGCAGTTGCCATTAAACGAAATAATCCGCCTTAACTTCCTGATACTGCTTTTCATTAAAGTAACTTATAGAGCCTAAGACTATCTTGATGCTGGATACCGTTTTCATAAATAGGCTCGGAATAGTGGCGTAGAAAGTAGTCTTTAACCACAGACTCAACACGAAAGCCAAGACGCTGATAATAGGTTAGCTGGTAACCAAACGTACCCGTGCCAAGCTCGACGCGATTTATCCCTTTGTTTGGTAACTGAGATAACACAAACGTAAGCAGCTCAGAACCAAGACCCTGACCTTGATACGCTGGATAGACGGAAACATTATAGATTTCAGCAAGCGTTCGACTTTGCGGCTTCACCACACAAGCCGCAATGATTCGTCCGTTATCAGATGCAACAAAACACCATGAATCAGACAGATACGATAAGATGCTCGCTTCAGAAGGGTCGGCTTCGAGGAGCAGACCCAACGGGATGTCATTACTTTTGACTTCGATATAGTTCATTTCATATCCGGACATGTAGCGCTTAGCTCTGCTAATCTATGATCTAAGGTAAAAATATCACCGAGACCCGTTTTTTATTCGATTATAACAGTCCGCATAATTAATGCTGCGAGTACAAACGACTCTTAAGTGTGGCTCTGTTTGACACATTGGCAGCTATCAAATACTAAACAAAGAGGGCTAAGCAGCGCTTAACCCAGTACTTACCTCCTAATCGACTGAGAGTCTACTTATAACAATTGCTGCTTAATAAAGCGCACTGATTTAGACAACCTCGCTTCTATTTCCTTTAGCGATAACAGGTCGGCTTTAGACTTGAGTCTTGTAGACCCACAAGTCAAACGCTCTAACGCATAAGGCGATTCAATACTAAAGAATGGAATGCTCTGCTGCTGTTTGGCAAATTGTAAAAGCTCTTTGTACTTTCCACTGCCTTCACCCAGCTCGCAACAACACCAAACGTTATTGCGTTGAGTTAGATCTTTCAGATGAATATGCTCGGCAAAGTCCAAGCTCTTAACGGCATGCTCTAACACGTCTAAATTGGGCCGATGAGATAGGAAGTTACCAGGGTCAAAGTTTATGCCCATCCCCTCCGCTCCCCACTCTACGACAATCGATTTACCATCATCTGCATCGTTAAGCACATAAGGCTGAGTGTCACCGACGTTTTCGAGTAGTATCTTGATTCCTGATAGCCGCGCTAAATCAAATGCTTGTTTTGCAGCCTCTTGGAATTGCCTCAAGCTCGCATCTCGGGGCGCGTATAAGATAAGCCTTGGACACGGTAATTCTGCGCAGAACTGAACACGCTTAAGAAGTCGCTCAGCGCAATTATCTAAATTCAACTCACAATGTGCTGCCAGTGATGTACATCTCATCTGTTTGTTTGCCAACAGTTCTCTAATCCGCTTAGCCATCTCAGGTGAGAGGTCACCTTCAAGTAAGTCATAAACTGCACCTTGAATGAAGGCCAGTTCAATGTTTCTAACCCCAATGTTCGCTATCGAATCAAGAGCTTGATCAAGGTCATACCCCGCATAGGCCACCGTACTAATAGAGAAATCATAATGCATATTCCTCTCCTTTTACCTGCTCGCTCACGATGGTTACCAGTGCGAGGTACCCTTCTGGTGTCCATGCTGCCCGCCCAACAAATAGCCCGTCGATGTTAGGTTGATTAATGAGAGAACGGGCGTTTTCTTGATTAACGCTGCCTCCATAGAGCAACACCATTTGTGATGCCAACTCGCTGCCATAAAGTTCAACTAACGCTGACCTTATTGCTGCAATGCCTTCCTCCGCTTGCTGTGTCGTCGCTGGAATACCCGTATCACCGATAGCCCAAACGGGCTCATAGGCGATAAGAAGGTTAGACGCTTGCGCACCTGAAACTTGATAAAGCGCAATCTTAACCTGACGAATAATGGACTCTTTAGAGACGCCCCACTGTTTCTCTTCTAGCGTGTCACCAACACAAACAAGTGGCTTAAGTCCGCTCTTTAATGCCAAGCGCACTTTTTGGTTCACGGTATCGTCGGTTTCCCCAAACCATTGACGGCGTTCCGAATGGCCGATCTCAACCAGCGTTGCACCGATGTCTTTGGCCATCGCTGCAGACACCTCTCCGGTATACGCCCCACATTCTGCCCATCCGATGTTTTGTACACCGGTAAGGCAAGGTGTTTCAGACATGAAACGCGTCACTTGTTCCACGTAGGGAAATGGTGGAATCAAAAAGGTCTGTATAGGCAAGTCTGATGTCAGCAGCGCCGGTTTTACCTCACGACAATAGTGCTCGATCTCTTTGCCCGTTTTGTTCATTTTCCAGCTAGAGCCCAACCAGACTTTTTTCATACGGTGGCTCCCTCTTCGATGTAGTCATCCATAAACTGCAACATCAAAGACATCGAGATAGCCCCCGGATCCGGATAACCTAGTGAGCGTTCGCCAAGAGTTTTTGCTTTGCCCGTGGTCGCGATCATATCTTTGGTATCTTCAACTCCTTGCTGCGCTGCCTGTACAATTGAGGGAAGTGCCTGTTCCAGAGGAAGATCACTTAGTTCTTGGGCTTTTCTCGCCGCAGGAGCAAGGGCGTCTATCATAGTTTTCGCGCCTTCATCCGCCCCTCCTCTTTGCTTTATACCAGCCAACCCTACTGCTAAAAACGTCGCTAGGACCTTCGTTGTGAGCTCCGTTTCTCCAACGACCGCTTTGCCTCCATTACGGAATAAGGTACCAAAGATGGCACCAGATGCCCCGCCCATAGTGGTCAATAGCTTAGTACCAACTTTTGAAAACACAGTGCCAACATCATTAGCTTCAAAACCTTGTTCAAGGTAATCATAAGTATTTTGAAAACCACGCTCAATTCCAAGCCCGTGGTCACCATCACCAATAGCTTGGTCGACACGCGTTAACAAAGGTTCACTTTTCACCAATTGCTGAGACATGTACTTCAACATTTGTTTTAATTCAACACTGTTCATCGTTATCTCCTTAGTGCGAGTGATTGACAAGGCGCTTGATAGAGTGCTTTAAGTTCCGAATCGAGTTTTAAAACTGAGATTGACCACCCTGACATCTCCAAGGATGTACAGTAACTGCCAATTAGATTATCGAACACCGCCACGCCACGCTGCGATAAGTAGTGATGCACAGCGCGATTAGCAATAAGTAGCTCCATTTGAGTGGAGGCTCCTAAATTGTTGATAAGTAAGGCCACTTCATCACCTTCGGCCAAACCAGCTTCAGTAAAAAGCGTGTCCATGACTTGAGTTACAACAGTGTCGGCGGATACTAGCGGTGTCTTTCCCACACCCGGCTCACCATGCAGCCCCATACCAATTTCAATTTGATCGTCTGCGATATGGAAATTAAAATCGTCATTGCGAGGTATAGCGCAAGGACCCAATGCCACACCAATTGAACTCGTGTTTTGTCTTGCTTTTTCAGTCATAGCAACGACATGCTCAAAGCTATCGCCTCTTGTTGCTGATGCACCTGCTATTTTTAATACAAACAAAGCGCCGGCGATGCCTCTTCTCTCTTGCTCGTTTTCCTTGCAAGCAGAAATAACATCGTCGTTAATACGAATGGTATGGCTGTTTATCCCTTCATCTTCGAGTAGCTCTGCGGCGATATCAAAGTTCATATTGTCGCCAGCATAGTTTCCATAAACAAAAACGACTCCGTTGGCAGGGTTCAACGCCTTAGCGGTTTCGAAAATGGCATCAGGTGTGGGCGCGGCAAAAACATCACCAACGGCGACGGCGTCAGCTAAACCTTCACCAACGTACCCGCCATACATAGGTTCATGACCTGCGCCTCCTCCCGTCAGCACAGCGACTTTGTTCTCAATGGGCGATTTTCTTATTGCACAGGTATAGTGACCCACCGGCTCAAGATCGAATTGTGTCGCTGCGATGAAGCCATCAAACTGCTCCCTAGCAACGTCGTTTCTATTATTAATTAACTTCTTAGGCTTTCTCATTTGATGATCCTTAAACGTTAATGTGCTAGCAAGTTGGCTTCGATGTCGCAGATCCGCTGAACTTTGGGTTTAGATGCCTCGTCAATATCTTCAGCTTCCAGCCATGCATCAAGGACCGTTTTCGCCAACTCAACACCAATAACGCGCTCGCCCATTGTAATAATTTGAGCACCGTTACTTTTTCGTGCCCGCGTGGCGGAAAAAACATCATGGCAAAGCGCAGCTCTAATGCCCGGAACTTTATTTGCTACAATTGATACGCCGATTCCAGTACCACAAATAATAATCCCGCGCTCATGGGTATTATCTACTATTTTTTGCGCAACCCTCTCAGCAACATCCGCATATAAATTCGTACCTCCTGACGGTGATTGACTGTAATCAATATATTTATAACCAAGAATTTCTAAATGCTTGCACAATTCCACCTTTAAATTAACCGCAGCATCATCACAACCTATTGCAATAACCATATAGACCTCCAAAATTGAAAATATCAATTTAACTTACAAAACACAATAAAAGGTACTTCATTTTATTAACTGTATATTTGAGTTTGGTCACAAAGAATTTATTAACTTATTTTTAATTATTTAAGTACATTATTAAACTTTAAAAGTATATTTATAATTTAGTCTTGAACACTTACTACC